>DASZGZ010000053.1:0-19447 GCA_035938355.1 Acidobacteriaceae bacterium | reverse complement strand
ACCTGGTGATCCTGCTCGGATTCATGGGCTTCACCGGCGCCACGCTGACCCTGCCCGGCATTGCCGGCGTGATTCTTACGGTCGGCATGGGCGTGGACTCGAATGTGCTGATCTTTGAGCGCATCCGGGAAGAGGTTCGCGCGGGCAAATCGTCGGCAGCCGCGGTAGATCAGGGCTTCGCGCATGCGTGGACGACGATTCTGGATACACACGTCACGACGATGGTTTCGGCGGCAATCCTGTTTCTCTTCGGCACCGGTCCAGTGAAGGGCTTCGCTGTCACGCTGGTCTTCGGTCTAGGCGCCAACCTGTTCACGGCTGTCTTTGTGTCGCGGACGATCTTTGACGCCATCCTGAACCGTAAGGCGCGCGGGGAGGCGCTTTCCATCTAATGGTGCTGGCCGCACGGGCGGACGCGGCTGCGGCGCATTCTGTGTGGTTCGCTTCCTTCGGTCGCTCACGTTTTGTGACGTGGGTGAGGCACACGAACAGTAAGGCCTTCGCTTGAACGATGAAACGAGGGATTGAAACCGCAAGCAGCGTGGGGAGGTGCATTCCATATGATGCGACTGACGATGATCACTGTAGGAACCGCAGCCGGACTGATCGGGCTGGGCGTTGCCACGGGCGCGTTGCTACTGGTGGCTGCAGTGGCGGCGGAGCGGACGTTGACGCGGGGCGCGGCAGCAAGATTGTTGGGTAGGAAATAAAGCATTGCGGCCTGCGGGTCCGCGCTAAAGTTCGCCAAGTGCCGGAGCGGCACGGCGTATACGGAGTTCAAGTGGAACTGTTTCACGACGTAAAGATCGACTGGTTGGGGAAGAAGTGGTATTTCCTCGGCTTCTCTCTCATCTTCAGTGTGGCTGGCCTGCTGTCCATCTTCTTCTGGCATGGCATTCGACTGGGTATCGACTTCAAGGGCGGCACGCTGGTCTACGTCAAGTTTGACCAGGCGCCGTCGACGGACCGCATCCGCGCCGCCGTCGATAAGGCCGGCGTTCACGACTTCCGCATTCAGCCCTTCGGCCAGCGGCTCGGCCAAGCCCCGTCGAACGAGGTGATCATCTCGCTGCCGGAGAAGGCGATGCAGGAGTCGAATGCCGAGGCCGGCAGTGACACCATCGTGAAGGCGCTGGGCGCCTACTATTCGTCGACTGGCGCGGCCAGCCAGGGCAAGTTGGATCTGGACAACGTCGGTTCTGCGACGCTCGCCGACTTCCTGCTGCAGCAGGACCCGGAGCATCTTGGCCCGGATGCTGGGAAGACGAAGTACACGCAGCAAGCGGAAGCCATCCTCAACACCCGGGACAAGCAGGGCGACGGCCTGATCCGCAGCTTCGATGTGCTGAAGGGCGTGACCGACCCGGCAGTCCTTTCGACCCTCCAGCAGAAGACCTATCTCTCCGGCTTCCATATCTTCAATACGGAGATTGTCGGGCCGCAAGTGGGAGCGCAACTGCGCGGGCAGGCCATCCGGGCGACGCTCTATTCCCTGCTGGGCATGCTGATCTATCTGTGGTGGCGCTTCGAGCTGATCTATGGCGTGGCGGCAGTGGTGGCGGTCTTCCATGACACGCTGATCACCATCGGCGCCTTCTCGCTGACCAACAAGGAACTGACGCTGACGGTGATTGCGGCCATCCTGACCCTGGTGGGCTATTCGATGAACGACACCATCGTGGTCTTCGACCGCATTCGCGAGAACCTGCGCATGACGCGGCGCGAACCACTGCCTGACATCGTGAACCGCAGCATCAACCAGACGCTGAGCCGGACCGTGCTCACCTCCGGACTCACCTTCCTCACCGTGCTTTCGCTCTACCTCTTCGGCGGCGAGGTGCTGCACGGCTTCTCGTTCGCCCTGGTGGTCGGGATCCTGATCGGCACCTACTCGTCGATCGCGGTAGCGGCACCGATGCTGGTGGCCTGGCAGGAGTGGCGTGCGAAGCATGGACGCGCGGCGGCACTGCCGGCGGCGAAGCGGGCGCGGGTCTAACAGGCTTGCGAGTCATAGCATTGGCCTGCACTGTTTTCAGTGCAGGCCAAATTATTTGGAAATTTGTGGGAACAAAGATGGCAGGGTCAGGTGTCTATAGCCAAGAAGTCGCAGGCCCAGTCTCCGCTTCTCTTCGGTGACGCGCGACTGCTCCCCACGCGGAGCGGCCGGGCATCGTTGGCAGGGGTGGAGATTTTGGTGTCTAGCACCTGTGTTTCTCGAGGTACGCCATGTTCGAAGACGCCCTGATGGAATCCGGCCACCGGATCAAGACGAAGAGCAAGTACTGGTCAATCGTTGCGCTCATCGTGAACTGCGCAGTCGTGGTGGGTCTCATCCTCTGGCCCCTGATGCACCTTGAGTCGTTGCCGAAGCAGATGATGGCTACCTTGTTGACCGCGCCACCACCACCTCCACCTCCTCCGCCACCACCGCCGCCGCAGGCCCCGCAGCCGAAGGTGCACGTGCAGACGGTGGACCCGTTCCAGGCGCCGAGCAAGATTCCGCATGAGATCAAGCAGATAAAGGAAGAGCCACCTCCACCGACGAATGCAGGTGTGGCCGGCATGGAAGGCATGGGTTCCGGGGGCGCGATCGGCGGCATTCTTGGCGGTATGGGCAGCGCTCCGGCACCGGTAGTGAAGGCTGCCACGCCGAAGAAGATCGCGATTTCGTCCGGCGTGATGACCGGTCTGAAGACCGGCGGCGTCAATCCGACCTACCCGCCGATCGCACGCGCGGCGCGTATCTCTGGTACGGTAGTGCTCCAGGCAACCATCTCGAAATCGGGCACCATCGAAAACCTGCGCGTCATCAGTGGGCCGCCGATGCTTACCCAGTCTGCCCTCGAGGCAGTGAAGACCTGGAGATACAAGCCTTACCAGTTAAACGGCGAGCCGGTTGAGGTTGAGACCACCGTCAACGTAGTGTTCAATCTCGGCGGCTGATCGTCGAAGACGTCTCCCTCGAGCGAGGGGGATGACCATCCACCAACTGGCCTCTTCGTGTCATACAGGGCGCAAAGAGGCCGGTGATAGCATCGGGGTGTTTTGACGCACCGCGATTCCCAAGCGGCTTCAGTTATCAGCTTCTGCATTACCCCAGGAGGAAAGATTCAGTGATTCACGCTCAGCTCACTCACGTAATTCCCCACATTTCGAACCTCGGTCTGTTGTTTCAGGACCAGGGTAGCAACGTCGGCTTCAGCCTCCCTGAGATGTGGGCGAGAATGGGCATCCCGGCCAAGGCCGTGGTGATCATCCTCTTCATCATGTCGATCTGGTCGCTGGCCGTCATTATCGACCGCGCCATTTATTTCAACGCTGCCCGCAAGCAGTCGCGTGAGTTCGCTCCGAAGGTTGCCGGCGCTTTGCGCGAAGGCAAGCTGGACGAAGCCGTGAAGGTAGCGGACCGCAACAAGAAGTCGCATCTGGCCGAGGTGGTCACCGCTGGTCTGCAGGAGTTTCGCAGCTACGGCAACGGTGGAGCCATCACGGAAGACCAGATTGAGTCCAGCAAGCGGGCACTGGAGCGCGCCGAAGCCATTGTTCATGCCAAGCTGAAGCGCGGTCTGGGCGGTCTGGCAACGATCGGTTCCACCGCACCGTTTATCGGGTTGTTCGGCACGGTGGTCGGTATCTTGAACGCCTTCCAACAGATCGCCACACAGAAGTCGGCCGGTATCGGCGCGATCGCAGGCGGTATCTCCGAGGCACTGGTGACCACTGCATTCGGGCTGCTGGTTGCGATCCCGGCTGTGATGCTGTTTAACTACTTCACCAACAAGGTTGAGGCGTTCGACGTCGAGATGGACAACTCCTCAAGCGAACTGGTGGACTACTTCATCAAGCAGTCGCAGCGCCGCTAAAAGCGGATTCCTGCGACGCCGTCCACGCGTGAATCGAATGTGGCGGGGCGTGAAAGCCTCGCCACCCTCCTTCCCGCAGGGTGCAACACGGGGACGGCCGGATCAGGAGTACCGATCCCGCTCGAACAGGTAGGGAGCATATATGGCACTTGCAGTAAGAAACGAAGGCGCCAAGGTCAACTCCAACATCAACGTCACCCCGATGGTGGACGTGATGCTGGTGCTGCTGATCATCTTCATGGTCATCACGCCCATGGTGCAGAACAAGGTCAACGTTGACCTGACGAAGAGCGTCGATGCGACGCCGATGCCGGACGCTGACCACGAAGATTCTGTTGTGGTTGCCATCACCCGCGATGGTCGGGTCTTCCTGGGAGCCAATCAGATGTCTTCCGCCGATCTCGGTCCGAAGATCACTGACATGCTGACTAACAAGACCAACAAAGAGGTCTATCTGCGGGCCGACACGCGCGCGAACTACGGTGTAGTGATGGAAGCCATCGACAACATCCGTACTTCCGGCACCGATACGCTCGGCATATTGACCGACCAGCCGAATGCCGGAGCCGCCGGCAGTATGTAGCAACAGCATCCTTCGCCGTTTGGCGGGGATTGAAGAATCGAGGAATCTCTCATGGCATTCTCTACTGGCGGTGGCGGTGGACTCTCCTCCGACATCAACGTAACCCCGATGATCGATATCCTTCTGGTGCTGCTGATCATCTTCATGGCCATTACGCCAGTGACGCCTCACGGCCTGGAGGCGCTGGTACCGCAGCCGCCGAAGACCAAGGAGCCGCCGAAGGAAAACGACACGGCTATCGTAGTGTCGATCATGCATGGCAATGGCGGTCAGCCGGCGTACAAAATCAACGAAACCGATGTGCAGAAGTCTGATCTGGCGGGAAGGCTGCAGACGATCTTCTCCACGCGCGCTACGAAGGTGATGTTCATCAAGGGGGACAAGGACCTTGACTTTGGTCCGGTCGCCAATGCTATTGATATCGCCAAAGGCGCAGGCGTCGACCATGTCGGGTTGATTACTCCCAAGATTGAGTTGGGCCAGTAGTCCGCATCCCACTACCCAAACCCGCGGCCGATCCCGACCGCGGGTTTGTTCTTTGACCCCTTTCGCAAATACATACTATGATCCGGTCTTTGATTCGCGGGGAGCAGCTTTTCCTGACGGAAAGCTGCGCAGACGGTTTCCGGGGCTGAAAACGGGCTGTGCGGGACTTGCAGGGCCTAAGAAAACAGTTACAATCACTGCGCAGAGAAGTTTCTGTTCCCTGCCCAGCAAACGGACCCCTCAACGCGCCGCGGTCTGGCACCTATTCAAGGAGAAAAGAAGCAGAATGATGCGTATCGCAAGAGTGTGGATGCCGGCAGTTGCCAGCCTGTCGATGCTCCTCGCCACCACTGGGTGCAGCAAACTAAAGGCGCGCGATCAGCTCAACAAGGGAGTCCAAGCCTACAAGAACGCCAGGTATGAGGAAGCCATCGAGCATTTCCAGACCGCAGTGAATCTGGATCCGTCGCTGACGATGACGCACATGTACCTGGCCACCGCATATGCGCAGCAGGTTGTGCCGAACTCTGACACCCCCGCGAACAAAGCGCTGGCGGATCACGCGATCGCGGCGTACAAAGACGCGCTGCAGATCGATCCCAACAATGTGAATGCGATCAAGGGCATCGCCGCTATCTATTTCGGCGAAGGCAAAGGGGACGACGCGAAGGAGTGGCAGCAGAAGGTGCTGGCTGTCGATCCGAAGGACCCAGAGGCCTATTACACCATCGGCGTGATCGACTGGAACAAGGCACGCAAGAACTCGCTGGATTTTCTTGCGGCCAACGGTCTGACGGAAAAGCAGGCGGCCGATGGGGCCATCCCCAAGAAAGTGTGTCCGAAGCTGGCGGAGACGAATGGTCCGCTGGTGAATGAGGCGATGGACTCGCTGCATAAGGCGATCGACCTGCGTCCCTCCTACGAAGACGCTATGGCGTACCTCAACCTCGCGTATCGCCGTAAGGCAGAGATCGAGTGTGGAGACGACGATGCGCGCAAGGCTGATTTGCAGCAGGCGCAAGACTGGATTCAGAAGGCCTTGGGCGCCCGCAAAGCGAACGTGGAGAAGGCGAATCAAGCTACCAAGCCGGGCGTAGATACCACCAAGTAGCTCGTCACAGAAGAAATGCAACGCGAGGAGCCCGGATGACGGGCTCCTTCGTTTTTTGTACGCGGAGATGCGCCCTGCATCGCTCTGAAGAATGCTCTAGAATCCCTCACTGGTGGCTTCCCTTCGCAAGATCCTGATTGCCAACCGGGGCGAGATCGCGCTGCGTCTTGTGCGAGCGTGCCGTGAGCTAGGCATCTCGCCGGTGGCGGTCTACTCCGACGCAGACCGTTGCGCGTTGCATGTCCAACATGCCGATGAGGCCTACCGGCTGGGCCCCGCGCCGTCAGTCGACTCCTATCTGCGGGGAGACCGCATTCTCGAAGTCGCGCGCCGGTGCGGAGCCGATGCGATTCATCCCGGCTACGGATTTCTCTCAGAGAATGCCGACTTTGCCGAAGGCTGCACGGCGGCTGGGATCACGTTCATCGGGCCGCCCGCCTCGGCGATGCGTGAGCTGGGATCGAAGACACGCGCGCGCGCCGCTGCAGACCGCGCTCGCATGCCGCGCACGCCGGGGTCGGTCCGCGGTCTGTCATCAGCTGACGAGGGGCTGAAGATTGCGAAGGAGATCGGCTATCCCGTGATGCTGAAGGCGGCAGCGGGCGGTGGTGGCAAAGGCATGCGAGCCATCCAACGGCCAGAGGAGCTTCCCTCCGCCTTCCTTTCCGCGAGCGATGAGGCTGCGCGCGCCTTCGGATCGGGCGAGGTGTACCTCGAAAAGCTGATTGAGCGGCCGCGTCACATCGAGATACAACTGCTCGCCGATCAGCATGGCAATGTCGTCTATCTCGGCGAGCGCGAGTGCTCGGTGCAGCGCCGCCACCAGAAGGTGATTGAAGAGGCGCCCTCCGCGGTGGTGGGGCCGGAGCTGAGACGGCGCATGGGCGAAGCGGCGTGCCGGCTGGCTCGCGAAGCGGGATACGTGAACGCGGGCACGGTGGAATTCCTGGTCGATGAGGCGCAGAACTTTTATTTTCTCGAAGTGAACACGAGGCTGCAGGTGGAGCATGCCGTTACGGAGCTTGTCACCGGGCTCGACCTGGTACACCTGCAGATCGCGATTGCCGAGGGCAGACCGCTGCCTTTCACGCAGGAAGAGATCACTCTGCGAGGGCACGCGATGGAGGTGCGCGTCTACGCGGAGGATCCGGAGAACGGATTTCTGCCTTCACCTGGGCGCATTACACGGCTGCTGCGCCCCGGTGGTCCGGGGATTCGCGAGGACGAGGGTGTCTACGAGGGTTGGGAGGTGCCGACGGAGTACGATCCGATGCTTTCGAAGCTGATTGCGCATGCATCGGATCGCGCGACCGCAATTGCGCGACTGGGTTGCGCCATCGATGAATATGCAATCGGCGGCATTCGAACCAACCTGAAGTTGCTGCGACGAGTTCTGGATGACGCCGACTTTCAGGCGGCGCGGATCGACACCGGCTACCTTGACCGGCTGCTCGCGAAGGCGGCTCCCGAAATTGCCGAAGCTGACCGCGCCGAAGCTGGCAGTGCGGAAGCAGACAAGCAAAGCCAAGAGGCGGCGGCGATCGCGGCCGTCTTGTTTGCCACGCCCGCTCCTGCTGCCGTCGCAACGAAGGCGCCGACGCCATGGCAGCGTGACGCCCTCGAGCAGGGATTCCGCCGATGAGTGCGCTGATCCTTGAGGTGGAGGTGGATGGCGTACTGCGGCGGCTGGCGCTGGAGCGACAAGGTGCAGGATGGATGGCCCACATCGATGGCCGCTCGATTCCCGTCGATGTATGCGAGCCGACGCCCGGAGTGCTTTCGCTGCTGATCGGTGACTCCGAGGGCGATGGCTCGGGTGGCCGGTCCTATCGCTGCGTGCGCGTTGCCTCCGGGGATGAGGAGACGATCGCGGTGAGCGGACGGCAGCACCGGGTTGCCGTGAATGATCCACGTTCGCTGCGAGGGCGGCGCAAACGCACGGGAGCGGCCAACGGCACGGTGCAGATCAAGGCATCCATGCCGGGCCGCGTAGCGCGGGTGCTGGTCGCACCGGGCGAGGCGGTGACGGCCCACCAGGGCATCGTGGTGATCGAGGCCATGAAGATGCAGAACGAGCTGAAGGCGGCGCGTGACGGACGCATCGTGGAGGTACGGGTCGCAGCGGGCGACAAGGTCGCTTCAGGCGAAGTGCTGGCAGTCCTCGAGTGATTGATGGTGGTATCCCACCGTCACTTGTGCTTAGGATTGACGGGATAAGGCTTTAGCGATGATCCATGTGGCGATTGGTTGAGGACCATGAGCGGCTGGATCAGAGAGAAGCCTTCTATGCAGATTGTAACGACGAGCGGCACACCGATCGCTGGCGTGATCTAAGCAGGCGCACCTCTGAACAGCCTGGTCTGTGCTGCCTCGGCGATAACTGTGACGGCGGGGTGTTTGATCTTGCGCTCCCCAGAGATTGCGTAGTAGCTCACCGTGTGATCGCTTAAAGTCCCCAGCTTGACGACGTGGTAACTCGTTCGGATCTCGCGTTCGATTGCGACCGGGGCGGCAAAGATGCCCGTGCCAGACTGCGCGAAGACATCGATCAGGGCGGTATCCTGGAACTCGCCCAGAACACGAGGCGTGATGGACTCGGCTTCAAACCAGTCGTCCAGAGCCTGCCGGAGGGCAGACTTCCGGAGCGGGAGCAGAAAAGGCGCGCCAGTAAGGCTCTTTGGAAAACCACGTCGGTAGAATCGCGCTAACGGCTGCGCGGCGAAAAGAGCCAGATCAGACGACCCCAGAAGATGATTGAACAATCGCCTGCGAAGTGCAGAGTAAGCCGGGGTCTCGGCCAAGACAAGATCAAGTTCGTTAGCTGCTAACTTCAACAGCAGCTCCTCCGGAGCGCCTTCTATACATTCGATCTTCACCCCGCCTTGCATTGACAGCGCAGGCTCCAAGATGCGGCAGGCGATCAGCTTTGGGATGATGTCCGACACTCCGACCGAGAAGTGAAGCGGACGGCTGCGCGGCCTGCCTTTCAGGACATCCTTCAGTTCTCCGCCAAGAGTAAAGATCTCATCCGCGTACCGAAAGGCAATCTGTCCAGCCTCAGTCAGAACGAGCCTGCGGCCCTGCCGGATAAAGAGCTTTTCCCCTAAAGCTTCCTCCAATGCTCGCAGTTGACCGCTGATTGTCGGTTGGGCGAGCCGCAAGTCTTCGCAGGCTCGGGCGATGCTGCCCCTTCTCGCAACTGCCCAAAAATACAAGAGGTGGTGATAGTTCAGCCATTCCATCCAATGGTCATGATACATCGATAAAAACGATGTTTTGTTTCGAAAGTATCTAATAATACTATCGCTGCGCAGCGCCGTCCAAAGAGGCAAAGAGAGCGAAGCAGAGGGGGAGCATCATGAAATCTCGATTCAACATGACACGCGTGGCGGCTAGCGTTTTGTTGGCCATAGGTCTTTCGATTCCGGCTCTTGCCGACACGAAGACGGACGATAGCCTGGCAGCGCAAGAGAAGGGTGTTCAACTCATGAACCAAGTGGGGGACGTGGCACGCGACGTCCGCGACAACGCGGAACGTCTCGACTCATTCAACGTGCGTATCTCAGAGCGGTCGCATGGTTATCACCTGAATCAAATCAAGGACCTTGTAAACGATGGCTTAAATCCGGCCCTAGCGCAATTGCAGGATTTGCAATCCCAGCTTCCAAACTGGAAACAGCGGACAATCGACAGCATGCTGGATTCGGCCAAGGCTCTTGCTGCGGATGCAAATTCAGCAATCCTAGAGCGCAATGAGTCTGGCACGGCTCCACCGGCTATGAACCCGGAATACAAGGCGTTCATCAAGCAGGTGGAGGGGCACGCCCAGAAGCTGATCGACACTTCAGATGCGGCGGCGGCATACGCCTCTGGTCACATGAAGGCTCAGAAAGCGGGAATCAGCGTACCGTCACAGTCCTAGACCACCCGATGGAAGAGCGAAGAAGGTAAGCGTTTGGTCTGAATGAGACCAAATGCTTACTGATAAGGCCCAAATGGGGATGCTTGCTTCGGGCACCCTTTCCGAAATTGATTAGCGGATGCGTTCGCGGCAGCCGCTGTGCCAGCTACGGAAGGCTGCGTCGAGAATGCGCTGATTCTGGATGCCGTCTTCGCCAGTGCTGGCGAAGATACCGGTGCCCTCGACGGCCGCGGAGAAGGCATCGAGCATGCGGCTGTAGGCGTCTCTGTTTGAGACGACCTCCTGAGCCAAGACTGTGCCTGCGGCGTGATGGAGGATAGTGACCGGGCGATCTACGGTGAGGCCACTTTCCGCGGTGAGCACTCCCTGCTCGCCGACCACTTCGATGAAGGTGCGGTACTCCGCGCGGAAGGTGACCTGGATATTGGCCAGCACGCCGAGGCTGAACTCCAGCGAGAGGGCGGCGCTCTCTTCCAGTTCGCGCTCCGATGGCGATTCAGACTGCAAGCCCTGCGCGAGGGTGGCGATGGCGAGGACCTCCTGCTCGAGAAGAAACCGCAGCGCGTCGATGGCGTGAATGCCGACGTCTCCAATAGGGCCGCCGCATGCCATGCCACCGTCGTTGATCCAGGTGCGCGGACTGTTGCGGCTGAGGAAACAGAAATGCGCAGAAGCGAAGACCGGCGTGCCGATGGTCCCCTGAGCGACCAACGCGCGCATCCGTTGGAGCGAGGAGTTGTAGCGAAAGTTCTGGGCCACCCCGAAGACACGGCCGGCTGCGCGTGCAGCGCTTGCCATGCGGACTGCTTCGCTCGCGCTCATCGCCAGCGGTTTCTCACACAGCACGGCTTTGCCATGGCGGAGTGCGAGCAAGGTGTGCTCGCTGTGCAGCGCATCCGGACTGGCTACGAACACTGCGTCAATGGCGGGTGAGGCGCAGAGCTCCTCCGGAGTCGCGAACACATGAGCGATGTTGAAATGCTGCGCGTTGTCTCTGGCGCGCTCCTGGTTGCGGCGCCAGATGCCGGAGAGCTGAGAGTTCTTCGTCTGATCGAAGGCCGGAGCAAGACGGCGCTCGCCGTGATGCCCGAAGCCAAGAATGCCGTATCGCACCATTCCGCTCTATCTTAACGGTGGCAATCCCTATTGACGATGAAGGTCATTGCGATAGACGGTGCCGCTCTTCATCACAAAGACAGGATGCTGCAAGACGGTGATGTCCTTGAGCGGGTCGCCTTGAACCGCAACGGCATCTGCCCATTTGCCGGGATCGAGTGATCCGATGCGATCGCTCCAGCCCATTAGGTCGGCCGCATTCACGGTGCCGGTGCGCAGCGACTCCAGCGGAGTCATGCCGAAGTCGCGCACGTAGACTTCGAACTCGTGTGCGTTGAGCCCGTGCGGATAGACGGCCGCGTCCGTTCCCATTGCCACTTTTACGCCGGCGGCGATGGCGTGCTTCGCGTTGACCTTTTCGACGGCGCTCACATCCTGCATCTTCTTCGCGTAGAAGGGCGGGAGGTGGCCGTTGTCGCGCATCCAGTCGATGAGGTAGGCGGTGGGCACAAAGTAGGTGCCATGCGCCTTCATCATCTTGATGTCGTCGTCGTTCATGTAGGTGCCGTGCTCGATGGAGTCAACGCCCGCCTCGCTGGCCCAAAGGATGCCCTGCGCGCCGTGGGCGTGGGCGGCCACTTTGCGGCCCAGGCGATGGGCATCGGCGACGATGGCCTGCATCTCCTCGAGGGTGTACTGGCTGGCCTGCGGATCATCGCCTTTAGAGAGCACGCCGCCGGTGGCGCCGATCTTGATGAGGTCCGCGCCGTACTTGATATTCTGACGCACCATGTGCTGCACCGCAGGGATGCCATCGGCCACGCCGCCACCGGTGAGGTGATAGGACTCGGGCAGCAGGTTCTCATCCATGTGGCCGCCGGTGATGCCGAGCGCCGGACCGCTGACCTGCATGTGCGGACCTTCAATGAGCCCTTCGTTGATGGCGTCGCGTAGATCCACGTCGGCAAAGCCGTCCGCTCCCACATTGCGTACGGTCGTGATCCCGGCTTCGAGCGTCACCTTTGCGTTGCGGGCGCCAACCAGCGCGCTCTTGGCGACAGTGGTGGAGAGCTCATGGTAGGGATCGAAGTTCGTTTCCATGGTGAGGTGCGTGTGGACGTCGATCATGCCAGGCAGCAGCGTGGCATCTCCGAGGTCGATGACTTTGTCGCCCGGATGCGGCTGCACCTGTGCGGTAGGCTCGACCGCGACGATGCGATCGCCGGAGACGACGAGTGTCTGCGCATCCAGCAGCTTGCCTGCGTGGACATCTACCAGGTGCGCGGCGCGCACCAGCGTGCGTCCTGGCGGGGTCTGAGACTGCTGAGGCTGAGGTTGCGTTTGAGCGGAGCAGAGGGCAGTGAGAGCGAGAGCAGACAGCGAGAGCAGCGACGACGGGCCAAGGGACACGTACAGCCTCCGGAAAGGGTGTCCCAGTGTAGCAAGCGTTTCGTCGAAGCGGAGAGATCAGCCGCTGCGCTTGGGGTTATTGCGCTCCCTTCTTGAAGATCTCTTCAGCGTAGTAGTTCTCGACGTGCGCCTGGTCGCGCAGCATCTCGTCGTAGGCGTTGCGGAGGAGCTGCGCGCGGCTCTCGCGCAACTGGCCACGAATGGTCTGCTGCACGCGCGGATCGTTCAGCTCATATTGTCCGGCGGCTTCTTTGTCGAGGAGCTTGTAGATGGCGTAGCCGTCCACCTTATGGCTCTGATCGTAGACGGGCATGACCTCGGTGATCTGCCCGGGCTTGAGCTTGGAGATGGCCGCAAAAACGGCGCTGTCCTGACGCAATTGCGACTCCTGCACCGATCCGAGGTCGCCGCCGCTGCTGGCGTGCGAGGCGTCTTCGCTGTACTGCGAAGCCAGCGCTCCGAAGTCGTCGCCGCTTTCCAGCCGCGTATGCAGCACTTCGATCTTCTTCTTCGCCTCTGCATCGGTATTTCCCTTGCTGCTCTGCATGCTGGCCGGCTGTTGCGGCGGCAGAGCGGAGACGACGATCTCCGCCAGGTGATATTCGGGCTGCACGACATTGAAGAGCGACTTGTTCGCGTTGTAGTACTCGGTGATATCCGCGTCCGTGATGTTGATCTTCGAGAGGATCTCCCGGTTCATCAACTTTTCATTGGTAAGGCCGCGGCGGATCTCGCGCTTGAGATCGTCGAGCGTCATGTTCTTCGCTTTGAGCTGGCGGTTGAACTCTTCCTGGGTGAAGGGCGCCTTGATCTCGGCGAGCTTGGCTTCCACCTCCTCGTCCGTAGCGACGAGGTTGAGCTTGGCGGCGCGCTGCTGCTTGATGTCGTCGTCGATGAGCTGGCGGAGGATGTTCAGATGAGCGATCTGTGACTGGACCTGCGAGGGCTGCTGCGGACTGTTGCCGAGATTGGTGCGGTAATAGCGTTCCAGGGTGGCCCGGTCGATGGGATGGCCGTTGACAGAGGCCACCACGTCCGGCTGGTGGGGGCGGTTGCAGCCTGCAGCCAGGGTCAGGCAGGCGAGTCCCATCCAGAGGGTGGAACGACGAATTGGGGAGGGTGGAGCAGGGCAGGATACAGTCGGCGGAACTTCGGGCACTCGGTCTCCTTCGAGAGGCGCGCCGGGGGAACACCTCTCACCGGCCCGGGGGCGCCCCGGATACCGGCTCAGAAAGCTTATCGTATTTCCCGGGCCAGGGTGGCTACCGGCCCGAGGGAGACGGCCAGCCTTCGCTCATGCACTGACGCGGCAGAAATGCCCGGCTACTTCGACGGAGGGGGCGTCGGCGCCGGCGCGGCCGAAGTTGTTGGCGCGGGTGCAGCGTCGGCGCGTTCCGGCGGCGTGATGCCATCGGCCTTCAGTGCCCGGTCAATGGAGTCCCACACAGCCGAGGTCGGTTGGGCGCCTGCAGCCACGCGCTCGCCATCCACGAAGAGCTGCGGAGTGCCTTCGATGCCGAGTTTTTCACCTTCGCTCATCGAGGCGCGAATCGCGGACTGGTCCTGCTTTGCGATGCAGGCGTTGAGCTTGCTCTCGTCAACATTGGCTTTTTTGCCAAAGGTGCGGGCCTGATCGTCCAGCGTGGCGAAGGATTGTTTTACGTCGTCACGATTGCCGTCGATCTCGTGCCCATGGCTGTGCGCGTAGTCGATGAACTGCCAATAAGCATCACTGTTCTGATCAGCGAGGCAGTTGGCGTCGATGGAGGCGTGCATGGCCCAGGGATGAATCTCAACCAGCGGGTAGTCCTTGTAGACGAAGCGGACCAGGCCCTTGTAGTGGTCCAGCGTGGAGGGAAACAGCTCCTCGTGCATGCGGGCGCAGTAGGGGCATTCGAGGTCATCGTAGTTGACGACAGTCACTTTGGCTTCGGCGTTGCCGCGCACCGGGCGATGGTCGAGCGAGTAGATGGACTGCGGGTCCTTGCTGATGTCGAACTTTTCGAGCCGCGCCAGCGTGTTGCCATCCTTGGAGATGAGGAAGGTGACAGTGGTCTGTTTGCCCTTGTGCGAGAAGGTGACGGGCAGATTGTCGTAGCCCGGGATATCGCTCTTCGTCTTGCCGCCGAGAGAGACGTCATAGTCCGAGGGGACGTTGAACTGCGACCGCACGAGCACTTCGATGCGACGTTCCACCGAGGCATTGGGCGTCTGCGCACGGCAACCCAGGATGGCGATTGAGGCCAGTGAGCAGATAAGGGCAAATCGGATACGGAACAAACAAACCGCCTTTCGCTGCGTAACGACAACATCTCTATTATCGCAGGCCGGGGCGCCTGTCGCTGGCCGCGGTGCCTCGTTCACGGTGCGTTTATGGAGCCTGGGAACATTTCCTAATAGATCAGCTGCGAGCGATTGATATTGCCCGCAGTGCCGATGCCCGCGAGGGTGAAGTTGAAGCTTTCGTAGTTCTCATTGCGCTCCGCGCCCAGGGCCAGCCGACGGTATTCGATGGTAAGGCCGCAGCAGTTCCAGTTGTAACTGGTCTGCACGCCTCCATACTGCAGCGCGTCCTGATTCAGGTCGTAGCCAAGGTTGATGGCTCCGCTGAAGCCGGATTTTGTGGTGGCGCCGTACCCGAGGGTCGCACGGATCTGCTCGTAGTTGGTGACGGGCGACGGCATGTTGGGCGTCGTGGTGGTGTTGGGATTCAGGGCGTCCAGTCGCGCGTCGCTGATGGAGGCGAAGTAGCCGGCGTGGCGAACGTCGGCATAAACATTGCTGCCGTTGATCCGGCCTGCGAGGGGATCGTAGTCCAGATCCCAGCCGAAGGCGAGCGTCTGGTTGGTGCGCAGCTGCATCCGCGAGATAAGCGGCGAGTAATCGCGCGGCCCGGAGAGGTACGAGATACCGGTCAGGTTGAGTGTCGTGGTCAGCACGTTACGACGGTTGTCAATAACGGCACCGCCAAAATTCGGATTGAAGTAGTGCTCCTGTCCCAGCGTCCAGGTGAGCGATTCGCTGGTGTCGGTGCTGGAGCAGTCGTGGTAGTCGACCGGCAGGTAGACGCGGCCATAGCCCTCGGGAGGGAGCGCCGAGTTGGTGCAAGGCTTCGGGTGCAGTTTCTTGAGATAGAAGCGTTGCGTAACGGAGTATTCGATCACGTTGGTGTCGCTGGCCAGGTCGGTGGGATCGAATTGCAGGATGTTTTGAAAGTTGTTGATGCCGGCAACAAACTGATAGTTCGCCGCCGGCTCGATGGTGTGACGCAGCACGCGATCGAAGTGCGCGAGCCACGCCGGTGCGAAGTCACGTTCCATGACCGGGGCCCGCAATTCGACGCCGGCTTCCACATCCTTGCGGTTCAGACTGGCGGAACTATAGACGGGCACGTACGACTGTGTGACTGGATCGAGAACAAAGGTGGGAGCCTGACTCTTGGTGTAGAAGGTTTCGCGCACAGCGACCGTGGGGCGGATGTCGAAGCCGCCCAGGTGCAGCGGCGCGGAGAGGGTCGGATATGCATCGATGCGGCCTACTTCGTGAGCAGTCTCGAAGCCGGGCTCGTGGCGGTTGAGTCCGGCGATGCCGCCGCCCGCACTCCATACCAGATGAGTTGCGCCGAGTGGATGCTCCAATGCAGTGGCGTCGACGGAGGGCAGGTGGGCGATGACGACGTCCTCGACGAAGGGGGTCACCTGTGCGTAGTTGATATAGCGATTGAAGCTGCCCGTTTCCGAGATGCCGTTGGCGTTGTGGGTGACGTAGACGCTGGAGTTGACCTGCGTCGCCGTGGCCTGGGAATAGGTATCAGCGAAGGCCTCGCGATAGATGATCGAACTCAGATATTCGGCATTGCTGACCAGGCGGGTGTGCGGCCCGAGGCCAAGCCGGGCGTTGACGAGAAGGTCCTGGCCGCCCTGGTCTGTGAGTACGCCATTGACAATCGCGCCGCGGTCGAAGAGGGCGGTGAAGCGCATGTCGGCGAAGTCGTCGCCGTGTCCGCGAAAACGGAACTCGCCGCTCGGCGCCCAGCCACGCTTGGAGTAGTAGTCGGTGCCGAAAGTCACATCCATGCTGCGGTTCAGTACCAGGTAATACTGCTCGCCAAAGACGCTGCCCTTGGTGTTGGACTGTGAGTAGACGGGGATGAGGAAGCCGGATTGGCGGTCTGATGCCATGACCGGATGCGTGAAGTAGGGCAAGTAGACGATCGGGATGTTGAGCACGCGGAAGAGCGCATTGCGCGCGCTCGCCTGGCCGCCTGTCATATCGATGCGGCCTGCGGCGATCACCCAGTCCGGATGCGGCAGGCGGCAGGAGGTCATCGTTCCGCCGATGACACGAAATTCATCCGGGCCGTTTTTGATGACGACGCGGCCGGTAAACAGAAACGGATTGGTGGTGGTGTAGATGACCTTCTTGCGGCTAACGTTCTGGCGCACGCCCACGCTGCCGGTCACGTTGTAGAAGCGTCCGGTGTCGAGATTGAGGTTCAGGGTGGCGTGGTCGGCGAGGATATGCTCGTCGGCAGGGCCGCCGTCGAGCTCGACGTGTCCCTCGGCGCGCGCCTCGCCGGTGTCTTCGTTGTAGTTCATCCTGTCGGCGTGCAGCACGTAGTCCTTGTAGCGAATCTCGACATCGCCGAGCAGGGTGTAGACGGCGGCGTCCTTTCGCTGGGTGTTCGCTGCAATGTGAACGGGAACGAGGGTTTTGCCGGGTCCGGGAACCGGTTCGAGGCGCGGCAGCTCATCCGCGTCGGGCACGTCGGGAAGCGAGGCTGCGGACGCAGGCGCAGGAGACGATTGCGTTTGCTCTGCCGGTACCGCGCTTGATTCCGGGTGCCCGGTCTGCCACGCCCAAAGTGCAAGCTGCGGATGACACAGCCACACCACCGTGATACATAAAAAACTGCGTAGGTTCTTCGGCACGGGCAAAGCCAGAATAGAGCATTTTCCTGAAGGAGCAGTGGCCAGGCGATCGTTGTTGTGGCCTCTGGCTAAAGACGGGCGACTCCAAGCGGAGTTTCGCTACTCGCTGCAGCAGGAAAAATGGTCGGGAAGGCGACACGTGCCTGAACCGGGGAACACCGCGCAGCTCTGGCTCGGACGATGCAATCCATGCTGCCTCTTCGCGGCTGTTGGCGAGGATGAGGCGTGGTCCTGCTCCGTTCCTCCGCGCCGCCGCCTTCTCTTCGAGCGGTGACACTGCGTCGCAAGAGTGGCGACGCAGCCGCCGAGGAAACGGAGTGCGCAGAAGACGTGCATGGTGGCATCAGCTGCATTGACGCCGGAAGTAGGGACGAGGGCGATGGCAAAGTTCGTGCAGGACGATGTGCCGGGGTGGAAGACCGAGCTGACCGAGAAGCTGGCCGCCAGTCGCGCGCGGCGGTCAGGCCGGGGCGGCAGTCAGCCACGTCTGCCGCTGGACCATGCGTCCGCGGATTCCGGGGGAGAACCCGTGCGCGCCAACGTTGCCGCAGCCGTTGCGGCGCGCTACGCGGCACGGCCCAGCTATCGCGAGGTGCTGGAGCGCGAGGCAGAAGAGGCAGCGCTGGCTGCTGAGAGGGCGCTGATAGAAGCTCAGGCGGCGCAGGAAGCCGTGCGCCTGCGCATGGAAGATGCCCGCGCCGCGGAAGCTGCCGCGGCCGAGGCGCGCGAGGTGGAGCAGCGGTTGCTCGCCGAGCAGGAACGCGTGGAACGCGAGAGCATCGAGGTGCGCTATGAGATGGACGAGCGCACGCGGCGGCAAATGCAGGCGTACGAGACGCGCCGCTCGACGCGGGTTCCGCCTCCGTCGCATCCGGCCCCACCGCACCAGCCGCTGATCTCGGACCCTCTGGAAGAGGAGACGGTCGCACCAGCGGTGCCGCTGACGGCGAACCTGATTGAGTTTCCGCGTGAGCTGATAGCGGCGCGCAAGGTGCGTCCACGGCTGGCAGAGGGACCGCTGCGCGATGCTGAGCCGCAGGCTGGCCAGTTGCGCATCTTTGAAGTCGAACCGGAGGCGGTCGACCAGCGGCCGGGAATGAGTGCGGCAGTTGTGGGGCTGGACTGGTCATCGATCCGACTGGATACGCCGGCGCCGGAACGGCCGCGCCAGGCAATGCAAGCATTGCTGGATGAGGCGCCGATCCGGCCGGCTGCGCTCGAGGACCGGATTATGGCGGCGCTGGTGGACGCTGCTCTCAGCTTCGCCGGTTTCCTGGTCTTCGTCTTCGTATTCAGCTCATGTACGGCGCATCCGCCCGCGGGCAGGACTGCCATGGCGGCGGCCTTCGTAGCGCTGCTGGCGACCTTCGTTGCCTACCAATGGCTGTTCTTCCGCTTCGGCGAAAGCACGCCCGGCATGATGTACGCGGGCATCGCATTGTGCACGCTGGATGATGACAACCCGACGCGTGCGTCGATGCAGCGGCGCGTGGGAGCGCTGCTGCTCTCTGCCCTGCCGCTGGGTCTGGGGTTGCTGTGGGCCGTCTTTGACGAAGACCACCTGGGCTGGCACGACCGGATCAGCGGTACGTATCAGCGGTCGTATAAGTGAACACCGCTCCGCACAAGTGAACACCGCTTCACACAAGTGAACACTGCTCCGCACAAGTGAATATTGTTTCGCGGAGTCAACCGCGTTGCAGCTGCGCGTTTTGCCTCTTCCCTGTTGCCTGTGATCGAATGGCGACGATGGATCGCCGCAGTTTCCTCTCCCTTTCTGCTCTTGGTACGGCCGCATTTCACCCAGCTTCCCGCCTGCTAGCGCAACCCGCTCCTCTGCCCGTCAGTGTGACCGTCGGCAATCCGACTGGGCGGCGCGTCGCTCAAAATTTCACGGGTTTGAGCTACGAGTCGGCCCAGCTCAGCGATCCGGAGTTTTTTGCAGGCGACAATAAGCACCTGATCGAACTGATCAGTGGGCTCGGCGAGCACGGAGTGTTGCGTATTGGCGGCAACACCAGCGAGTACTGCTTCTGGAGGTCGGATCCAAAGGCCCATGGTCCGTCGGCGAATCCGCGCCAGGAG
>DASZGZ010000052.1:0-7901 GCA_035938355.1 Acidobacteriaceae bacterium | reverse complement strand
GAAGAACCTCGAAGCGGCAAAGGCCTGCCGCGAGGGTGCCGGCAAGATGAAGCAGTTCGCCTCCTGGTTCACGCACGGCGTGCCCGGCGGTGGGGCATTGCGCAAGACCATCTACGAAGCGCGGACCGGCCCCGCGATCCTAGATGCTGTCGAACACTTCTTCGCTCAGCGGTTCAGCGGTGCAGGCATGCCAGAGAATGAGACCAGCGCCAGCTTTGCCTTTCAGGAAGGCTGAGGGACCTCTCCAGCGCGCTTGCGCCAGATCACGTCGAGGGAACGTCGCCAGTCCTCACCCACTGCAATCAGGTTCCACTCGATCTCCCCGCTCAAGTAGCGCAACACCGTCTCCGTAGCTGGATGAACCCGTAGCGCAGGTGCGACAAAGTACAACAACGGTGGCCTATCGGCCAGATGGATGCCGGGAAAATATCCGGAACGCGTGAAATCATTCGTTCCATCCACCGCGCGCGACTGGGATGCACGATGCACCCGGATCCAGTAGTCCAGCCCCTGCAGCACCATGTGCAAGTCCTCGTCCGCTTTCAACTCCACCACTGCAAGCCGGCCATCGCGATTCACGGCCAGCAGGTCAAGCATGCCGCGATCACTCGCCGCGAAGGCGGGCACCTGCCGGTAAACAGGGTCTCCGAGAAGTGCATGCTCGATCTCGAGGAGTGAGCCGGATAGGCGCGATTCGAGCCAGCGTTCCGGCTGCATGCGATAGAGAGGATCGCGCGCACTTCCCGCCGTATGGCGGCTCTCAAAGAGGCGGGATGTCAGCTCTCGCAACATCGGCGCGGTGTCTTCGTTCAGCTCGGTCTCGCTAGGTCCGGCGCCGAAGGTGATGCGGTCTTTCCGCTGAAAGGATCCCGGAGCAAGCCCGTGCTGCACGCGCGCAAACTCCAGCCCATGCAGCGACAACCCCACGGCTGACGCGCTGTGCACCCGCTGCTGGACACGTTCCCGCGCTGGCTCTGGCACCAATGTCAGCACCTGCGTAATGGCCGACTGCAATCTCTCGAGGGCTGCTGCGCTGTCGAAGTTCTGCAGCAATCGCATCTCGAGATTGCCATTCCTGCCAATCTCCACCTGTCGCAACTCATCCGCGCGCGCATCGCACTCATACAGCTCCCACTTGGCCTGCGCGCCATCGAGCCAACCCATCCGCGACTGCGTCGCTGCGGCGTGGCCCTCCGGCAGAATCACGCGCAACCCTTCCACATGTCTTGCGTGTCCACTACGGGAATTCTTCGCGCGCTCACGGCAACGCGTCAGCCAGACCAGACCCAGCGTCAGGATGCCGTCAATCGTCGCCTGCGATTCCTCCGCATTCACCGCGATCAGCGCCCAGGCGCTCTGCCCACGCGTCAACAGCCCGCGCGCATACGCCGGCCCAAAGCTGTGCTCCAGATCCATGGAGCCGCTCAGCCCCTCGAGCTTCCAGTCACCGAAGACGCGCGGCAGCATATGCTCAAGCTGCTTCAGGTAGCGCGAACGGATCGCTGCACGCGTGGAAGGCGTTCGCTGGTCGCGGTCCGCAAGTAGGTGCAGCATCTGCGGCCGCGTCTGTCCGAATCGCCGCACCTGCAGGCGAAGGGCATCCTTCCGCACATCGAGCCCGGTCACCGTGCGGACGATGTTCCGCTCCTCCGACCACAATTGCAGCACGCAACGGCCATGCTCCGAGGAGAGCGCATAGCGCGCCTCGCGCATGTCGAAGAGCAGGCGGCCGTCCTCCAGTACCGCGGCACCGGGATGCTCCGCGAGGAACGATTCAAGCTCGCGCGCGAGAGTCTCGGCGCTCAGATCTGTAACAATGGCCGGCATTTATATGCACAACCAGTGTGCGGCGGAAACCACGTCGGACGAAATGCCCTCTCCGGGGGATGGCCGCGGCGGCTAGCGCGACACGGCGCGCGCATGCTCCAGGTGATGCCGGCTGTGCCACTCATAGCGCAGCAGAACCTGATCGATGCGCTCCGGCCCATTCTCCGGATGGTGAAAGCCGCGCGCCCAGTCGGCATCGCTGAGCGACCGTAACAACATCACCATGCGAGCGTGCACACCATCGATAATGCCCAGCGAGGAAGCAACCGGCGCATCCGAAGCATCGGTCAACTTCGCCCAGGCCTCCTGGTCATAAGGCTTGATGGTGGGCCAGTCCTCGGTGAGGGCCATGCGCAGCCGGCCGGACATCTGCGCGTGACTGTCCGCCAGGTGGTGCGCAAGCTGGCGAAGCGTCCAGCCCCCCGGACGATACGGCCGATCGAGCCCAGCGTCCCCGCGCGTCTCCACCTCCTGCCTGAACAGTCGCGGAAAGGCCTCGAGAAAGTCGATCGCCTGTTTACGCTGCTCTGCGGTGACCCGCGGGGTTAGCTTGAACTGCCCTACCGGGTACTGCTGGCGCTCGAGTTCCTGCTCTGCTGTTGTGCTCATGCCGAAAACATAGCACGGAAGAAGCACAGCAAATCGGTTCGATCCGGCCTCCCATGAAGCCTACAATCGAGGAGAATCATCCAATCAACAGACATGAGTCATCACCCTACAAACATTCCGTCTGGAACGCCGCACGATTTTGCCGGTCCAGAGCACCGGCGCTATTTCTTTGACACCTTCGGCATCACCGAGCGTCTGCTCGAACGCTGCCTGGGTGAGGCGCTCTCGGCCGGCGGCGATTACGCCGATCTCTACTTTGAATCCATCGCATCCACGTCTATCGGCCTCGATGAATCTCTGGTGAAGTCTGCGAGCCAGGGCATGAGTGCGGGCTGCGGCGTGCGCGTGGTCGCGGGCGAGCGCACCGGTTACGCATACACTGACGACCTCTCCGCCGATCGCCTGCTCCGCGCCGCGCGCACGGCAGCGCTGATTGCGAGCGGCCCTGCGAAGGAGCCGGTCACCGGCTTCCGCGAGAGCGCCCAGCAGGACCTCTATCCTGTCCTCTCACCGGAGGGCGATGCCAATATCACCGGCAAACTCGACCTGCTGCTCCGCGCCGATCGCGCCGCGCGCGCTGCCGATCCACGCATCGTGCAGGTCCGCGCCAGCTTTTCAGACGAGGTGCGCCGCATCCTTGTCGCCGCATCCGACGGCACCTTCGCCTCCGACACGCAGCCGCTCGCCCGCTTCAACGTATTTGTCATCGCGAAGGACGGAGCGAACATCGCCCGCGGCAGTGCCGGAGGCGGCGGTCGCGTGGAGCTCGACTACTTTCATAACGAGAAAACTCCGGAGAGTTTCGCGAAGGAAGCCGTTCGTCAGGCGATCCTCCAGCTGCACGCTGTTCCTGCTCCTGCCGGAGAGATGGAAGTGGTCCTCGGTCCGGGCTGGCCCGGTGTGTTGCTGCACGAAGCAGTCGGCCACGGTCTCGAAGCCGACTTCAACCGCAAAGGCACATCGGCCTTCTCTGGTCTCATCGGCCAATCGGTCGCTTCGTCAAAAGTCACGGTGGTCGACAACGGTCGCATGCCCAACCGCCGCGGCTCGCTCAACGTCGATGATGAAGGATCACCCACGCAGGAAACAGTGCTCATCGAAAACGGCATCCTCAAGGGCTACATGAGCGACAAACTCTCGTCGCGGCTTATGGGGATTCCGGAGACTGGCAACTGCCGCCGCGAAAGCTATCAGGCCGTCCCCATGCCGCGCATGACAAACACATACATGCTTGCCGGTGACGATGCGCCGGAAGACATTCTGCGGTCCGTGAAGCGCGGCCTCTACGCGGTGAACTTCGGCGGCGGCCAAGTGGACATCACGAACGGCAAATTCGTCTTCTCCGCCAGCGAGGCCTACCTCATCGAAGATGGCAAGATCACCGCGCCGGTAAAGGACGCTACGCTGATCGGCAACGGCCCCGAGGCGCTGAAGTATGTCTCCATGGTTGGCCACGACCTGCGGCTCGATGAAGGCATCGGCACCTGCGGCAAGGAAGGCCAAAGCGTGCCCGTGGGTGTCGGCATGCCCACCATTAAGCTCGACCGCATGGTGGTCGGCGGGACCAGTCGTTCATGATCGAAACACTTACTGCACACCAGGGCCTCAGTGCCACGCTCGCCACGCAACTCGTCGATCAGGCGCTCGCTGCCGGCGCGACCGATGCTGAAGTCGTCCTCTACGAAGGCGATGAGTTTGAAGCCCTCGTCCGCAAGGGCGAGGTTGAGCGGCTGAAGGAATCAGGCTCGCGCGCCGCAGGGCTGCGCGTCTTCCGCGGCTCGCGTGCCGCATCGACGTCTACCAGCGACCTGACACCCGCCGGTCTCGAACGCCTCGTCCACGGCGCGATCGATCTGGCGCGCGTCACATCCGAAGACCCCTTTGCAGGCCTGCCCGATCCGGCCAGCTTTGGCAAGCTCGGCGGCGACCTCCAGCTCTACTCCGAAGACGTAGCAGAGCTGCCTGCCGCCGAGCGCATCGCATACGCACGTCGTGCCGACGCGGCATGTTTCAAGGCCGACCCGCGCATCACAAACAGCCGCGGCGGCTCCTTCGATTCCGGTGCAGGCCACAAGATACTCGCCAACTCCCGCGGATTCATCGGCGAGTACCGCCGCTCCATATGCTCCATCTCCGCGAGCCCCATCGCGCAATCTGCCGATGGCCAGATGCAGCGCGACTACTGGTACTCGAGCGCGCGCTCGGCGGCTGCACTTGAATCGCCGGAGTCCATCGGAGCAGAGGCCGCGCGCCGCACTCTCCGCAGGCTCGGCGCGCGCTCTGTGCCCACGCAGCAGGTACCGATCGTCTTCTCGCCGGAGATCGCGCGCTCCATCGTCGGCCACATCTTCGAAGCCGCGAACGGATCGCTCATCTATCACCAGTCGTCCTTCTTCGCCGGCAAGCTTGGCGAGCAGGTAGCGAGCCCCGAGCTGACCATCATTGACGACGGCACACTCATCGGTGGTTTCGGCACTGCGCCGTTCGATGGCGAAGGTCTTCCCACACGCCGTACCGTCATCGTCGAACGGGGGGTGCTGAAGAGCTATCTGCTCAACACGTACATGGCGCGCAAGCTCGATATGCTCTCCACAGGTAACGCTTCGCGTGGCATCAGCGGTGCGCCTGGCATCGGGGCCGGCAATCTCTTCCTCGAATCGACGTCAGCGCTGCCGCCGACATCCATTCTCGACGGCATTCAGAGTGGCCTCTACGTCACTGAGTTGATCGGCCAGGGCGTCAACATGGTCACCGGCGACTACTCGCGTGGCGCCTCCGGCCTTTGGATCGAGAATGGCGAGCTGAGCTATCCCGTCGAGGGCATCACCATTGCCGGCAACCTGCGTGAGATGTTCCGGAACATCACCGCCGCTGGCAACGACATGGTCTTCCGCAGCTCGGTTGCATCGCCCACGCTGCGCATCGACGGGATGACGATCGCTGGAGCATGACAATCGCGAGACCGTAATCGCAATCTCAAGCAAAGTGAAAGGCCGCCCGGAGGCGGCCTTTCGTCTGTCATTACGCCAGAGCTAGAAGCTAAAGCGCGCTCCAAACTCACCCAGGAACGACTTCGGAATGACCGTTCCCCCCGGCGTGATGAAGTCTTTCGGCTTCAGAAAATTATTCACGCTTGGGTCAGGATCGAAGTCTGTGACAAGGTTGTGGAGATTGCTTCCGAAGTTCGCGCGGTTCGTCAGATCGAAGCCTTGGAAGAAGAGGTTTACGTTGTACCTGTCGTGGATAGTGATCGTCTTACCGACGCGTGCATCGAGTTCCACAAACGCCGGTCCGCGATAGTTGTCATAGGAGACCTCTGTGCAGGTGTTGTTCTCGAGGCAGGAAATATAGTCCGACCCGGAGATACCTGCAAACGCCACATACGATGCCGGGTTGGTCTGCGACGCGCCTACCGGAACAATCGCGTGCGGGATGCCATTGCCGCTGCCGTAGCCCCACAAATTGCTGCTTGCCTGTTCTATGTCGATCGGTCGGCCAGTACCGATCTGAAAGATTGGCGAAACGGCGATCTGCCACGGTAGATTCCATGTCGCAGAGGCGGTGACGTGATGCCGCTCGTCACTTGGCGTGGGGCCAAAGTCCTGTCGGCGGAACTGACCCAGGAACGGGTTCGTCGCTGTGTTGCGGAAAGATGCCGCACCGCCCTCGAAGGCAAGAGCCTTGGAGTAGGTGTAGTTGATGGTACCGGTGAACCGCTTCCACATCTGCTGCCGATAGCTGATGTTGAGTCCGTCGTAATACGAGTGCCCGATCGACTGCTCATCCGCGATGCGGCCGAGTTGCGGGACGCCAGCAGCATTGAACGCTGCAGAGAAGGGCCGCGTTCCTTTTCCAGCTCCGAAGTATTGGACCGGATTGATGTTGACCGTCTTGTCGTCGTGCAGGCCGCGAGCCTGCACGTAATCCACTTCGATGACCGAGAAGTTGTTCGGCGCATACTGGAAGCCGGCGTTGATCTGCTGTGTGTAGGGGTTGCGATAGCTGGGATCCATGATGCGTCCCGTTGATCCTGGCGCCAGATCGTGGCTCGCAGGCGGAATCACCGGAGCCGGATCGATGCCATAGCGGTAGTTCGTCAGGGTGATGTCTGTGCCCGGCACGGTCTGGGACGCGCCGCAAGTTGGGTCGTTCGGGCCGTTGCAACTGATACTGAAGGTATTCGCGAATACAGTGTTGTTGGCCTGCTGGATCATGAACAGCGGAATGTTCTCGAATGTTTGGCCGAAGTAGAGTCCGTAACCGCCGTGCAGGACGAAACGGCCATTGCCCAGCAGATCGAAAGAGAAGCCGATGCGCGGACTGATGTCCAGATTGTCATTGTTGGGCAGACCGGTAAAGACACCGCCGATATTGGTAAGGCTGGGCGTATATCCGGATAGATAGGTTGTCGGATTGACCTGCGTCGGGACAGTGGCTATCCCCGTCGCGGCGGCGGCAATCAGTTCCTGGTGAGTGCGGCTGATCTTCTGCTGGTCAAGACCGTAAGTATTGATGTCGCGGTCATAACGCATGCCCACATTGATCAGAAGGCGCTGTGTTGCGCGCCAATCATCCTCAACGTAGAGACCAAGCATCTTGGGCGACAGATTGAAGCTCGGATCACCCGAGGTGCCCGTCATCGCCTGCACCGCGCCCGGCGTAGAGAAGCCCTGCGGGAGAGCCAGCAATTGTGCAGGACTCGCGTAGAAGTCGAATTCCGGCGTCGAGTTATTTTCGAAGTAGCCGCCCACCTGGGGCTCGTAAAGGAAGTCCACTCCGCCGCGCACTGTGTGCCTGCCGTGGGAGTAAGAGAGATCGTCGCGGAATTGGAACTTGTGCTGGCTGGATTTTTGCGGCACGTTGACGTTCGTACCGAATTGCGTGCCGTCAGGGAAGGTGATCGTCGGCGCTACAACCGTTGCCTTGATCAGATTGTTCCAGTACTGAAAGCCGGCCGTGAAGTTGTTCACCAGGCTCGGGCTGAGTACGGAGTTGAACGTGACGTTGGTCAGAATCAAGTCATTCAGCGTGACGTTCGTCTGGGTAAGGTCGACCTGCGATGTGTCCTGGTCGTTATTGCTCTTGTTGTCTTGCGCCAGGTAGCTGACGAACATCCTTTCGCGCTCATTGAAGTTGTGATCAATGCGACCGTTATAGCGCTTTTCATCGAAGGGTGTTGGGATCGTATGGGACGGCTGCGGTGGCACTGCGAACAAATTGGGTTGCTGTTTTGCAACTTGCGCCACCAGCGTCAGTTCATTGAACGAGTCCGGGTTGACGGAGATACTCGACCGCTCGCGCAGTCCCTCATAGGCGAAGAACCCGAAGTCCTTGTCCTTGCGAATCGGTCCGCCAATCGCGCCGCCGTACTGCTGCCGGCTGTAATCCGGCTTCGGCTGATGGCCCTGTTCCGCGAAGTAGTTGTTTGTCTGGAAGGTCTGTGTACGGAAAAATCCATACGCACT
>DASZGZ010000051.1:0-3615 GCA_035938355.1 Acidobacteriaceae bacterium | reverse complement strand
GGCAAGCCGGTGAACTACCGCAAGGCGTCGCTCACGCGTGAGGGCGAGGAGTTCACCGAGGGCGCCGCGCTGGAGCTATCACTGCGCGAGCGCACCACGCGCGACGCGCCGAAGCGCAAGCCGGAGAAGGCCTCAAAGAATGCCGCGGAGAGGCCGCCCGTCGCTCTCACGCCCGAAGGCGCCGTGCTCGAACAGCGTCTCAAGGAATGGCGGCTGGCCATTGCGAAGAAGGATGGCAAGCCCGCCTTCTTCGTCTTCGGCGACAGCGTCCTGCGCCTCATCGCGCACGCGCGGCCTACCAACCTCACCGCACTCGCGGCCATTCACGGAGTCGGCGCAGCCAAGCTCGAACGCTACGGCGCCGATGTTTGCCGTCTCTGCACAGAAGCGTGATTTACCATTCCCGGCATGATGCTTCGCGCTCTGCTCGGCTCCGCTGCACTCGTTGTCGCTACTCTTCCCGCTATGGCCCAGACCTCTCCCCATCCAGCTTCGCCGCATAAATGGTCCATCGTCGTGCACGGGGGCGCCGGCGTCATCGAGCGCAAATCCATGCCGCCCGAAACCGAAGCAGAGTACCGTGCCGCGATGAAAACCGCGATTGAAACCGGTGCGGCGGTCCTTGAAAAGGGCGGCACCTCGCTCGACGCCGTGCAGGCGACGATTCAATACCTCGAAGACAATCCGCTCTTCAACGCGGGCAAGGGCGCCGTCTTCACCGCCGATGGCCGAAACGAACTCGACGCCGCCATCATGGACGGCGCCACGCTCAAGGCAGGCTCTGTCGCGCAGCTCATGCATACACGTCATCCCATCGCCGCCGCGCGCGCGGTGATGGAGCAATCGCCCGCCGTGATGCTGGCCGGCCCCGACGCCGACAAATTTGCCGCAAGCAAGGGTCTGGAGCAGGTGGACAACAGCTACTTCTTCACCGAGAGGCGCTGGCAGGGCCTCATCAAGCAGTTGCAGAAGGAAGGCAAGCCAATCCCGGCGCGTCCCGCAGGCGCGCCACCCGCGCCGGCAAAGCCCGTAGCGATGATTGAACCTCCTGACGCGCACAAATACGGCACCGTCGGCGTGGTCGCGCTCGATGAAGCAGGCAACATTGCAGCCGGCACCTCCACCGGCGGCCTGCAGGCCAAGTTGCCCGGACGCATCGGTGACTCGCCCATCATCGGCGCCGGCACCTACGCGTCCAACCACTCCTGCGCAGTCTCCGGCACCGGCACCGGCGAGTACTTCATCCGCCTCACCATCGCGCGTGAGATCTGCGCGCTGGTCGAAGACAAGCACATGAAGCTGCAGGCCGCGGCCGATGAGGTGATCCACAAGCAGCTCGAAGGGCTGCATGGCGACGGCGGCATCATCGCCATCGCGCCAGACGGCGAGCAGGCGTGGAGCTTCAACTCACCCGGGATGTACCGCGCTCGCATGAGCCAAGGCACCCAGCCCACCATCGCCATCTACAACGACGAGCCGTGATGCTGTGATGTGCGAGCAAGACATTGTCGTCCTGAGCGAAGCGAAGGACCTGCTGTTTGCGCGTTCACACAGAAGTACGAGCGTGAGCGACCAAAGGAAAACGAACCTAACAACCGTGGCCGCAGGCGCGCTCGCCCGTACGGCCAGTCCTCAGGGACGGCGGTACACGACGCCGTTCTTTACCACCAGCCGCACATCCTTCACTGCCTCGATCTTCTGCGTAGGATCGCCAGCCACCGCAATCACGTCCGCGAGCATTCCCGGATGCAGTCCGCCGAGCTCTTTGCTCATGCCGATCACCGATGCGTCGGTGGCCGTCGCCGCGGTCAGTGCTTCCACCGGCGTCATGCCGTCGCGCACCATCCACGCCAGCTCGCGCCAGTTGTCTCCATGCGTAAAGACGCCAACATCGCTGCCGCAGCCAATCGTTACGCCCGCTTTCCGCGCGAGAACAAAGGCGTGCGCCACCTCCTGCATGTCTTCCGTAGGCGGATTGCCCGGCACATAGTGCTGGAAGTACACGCCATACGCCTCCACCGCGGTCAGCGTTGGCATGTAGGCAATATGCTTTTCCGCCATCAAGCGAAATGTTGCTTCGCTGCCGCCGGTTCCATGTTCGATGGTGTCCACGCCCGCCAACGCTGCGCGGCGCATCCCTTCGTCCGACTCAGCGTGCACCGCCACTGGCCGTCCGCTGTCGTGCGCAGCGACAACCATCGCATTCATCTCCGCCTGCGTAAACGTCGGCCGCGTCTCACCGTGCGGACCCGTGCGGTAGTCGCCGTAAATCTTGATCCAGTCCGCCCCGCGTGCCGCCTGCTCGCGCACCGCTGTCACGGCCTCGGCTTCGCCCGTGGCCTCCTGCGCACCCTGCGGCAGCGTGATATCCGGCCGAAAGTCGCGCACTGCCGGTCCATAGGCGCCCGTTGCGACGATTGCGCGCGTCACCACCCACAGCCGCGGCCCGGGAATCACACCTTCATCGATTGCACGCTTCAGCCCCACGTCGGCGAAGCCCGCGCCCTCCGTACCCAGATCGCGCAGCGTGGTAAAGCCCGCCATCAGCGTCGCCTCCGCATGCTTGGTTGCGACAATGGTGCGATACGCTGGCGGCTCGGTCAGCACCTGGGCATCCCATAACTTTTCGTTGTAAGGGTGCAGCAGCAGATGCGAGTGTAGGTCCATCAGGCCGGGCAACACCGTCATGCCCGGCAGCGCGATGCGCTCCGCATCCGGTGGCGCGGCAACGCTGGCTTTCGGTCCCACCGCCTTGATCTGATTGCCTTCGATCAGGACCACCCAGCCCGTGTGCAGCGGCTCACCCGCCGTCCACACCTGCGCCGGCTCCAGCAGCAGCAAATGCCCGGCAGGTGCCTCTGCCCCAAAGGAGAATGTCGCAGCGGCACACACCATCAACAGAAGGAAGAAGCGTTTCATGCGTGCGAGTGTACTGCACCTGTCATGGAATATGGCTGAGTCGCCGACTCGTATTCGCTAGCTGTACCGCATCCAGCGCAGCATCTCGGGCAACGTGGCGCGCTTGCCATACATCAGGATGCCGACCCGGTAGATGCGCGACGCCACCCAGATCGCCGCCCAGATGAATACGAGCATCAGGAGCATGGAGAGCGCGATCTGCCACGCAGGAGGCATCTGCGACGACATGCGCAGGAACATCACGATCGGCGTGCAGGGTGGAAACAGCGACAGCAGCACCACCGGCAGCGCCGTCGGATTGCTCGTGATGTAGGTGATCAGCACCATCCCTACCGTCAGCGGCGCCACGATCACCATGCTGAACTGCTGGATCTCCTGCTCGCTGCTGACGCTCGCGCCGATGGCGGCCGCGATCGCGCTGTAGAAGAAAAATCCCAGCAGGAAATAAGCAACGAGAAAGAACAGCTGCTGCGGATGAATGCCGTACGACGTTAATCCGGTAACTCCCGGCAACGCGCCGGCTGAGATAACCACGATGGCAGATATCAGCAGAATCCAGATCGCCATCTGGGTAAGCCCCGCCGCGCCTACACCCAGCAGTTTGCCGGCCATCAGGGACTGCGGCCGCACCGTCGACAGCAGCACCTCGAAGATGCGCGATGTCTTCTCCTCCACCACAGAGCGCGCCACATTCAT
>DASZGZ010000050.1:0-4813 GCA_035938355.1 Acidobacteriaceae bacterium | reverse complement strand
AGGGCGCGCTGGGCGGATGTTGCTGGAAGTGTGCTTGACCTGCTCAGGCGAGGTGTACATCCAGTCTACTCCAGTGGCTTTCGGGCGCTTGGTTTTACCGCCGTGACGACCCGCGGTATCCCCTGCAGATCATCGACGAAGCCGATCTCCACAAATCCGGCCACTGCAAGCAAGCCGTTCAGCGCATCGCGTTGCCCATGGCCGATCTCAAGCAGCAGATGCCCTCCTGGCTCAAGGTGCTCGAACGCCTCTGGAATGAGCCGCCTGTAGATCGCCAGCCCATCCTCGCCGGCATAAAGCGCCGCTGCCGGCTCATAGTCGCGCACCTGCGGCTCGAGCCGCTCGCCCGTCGCCACATACGGCGGATTCGAGACGATCGCGTCGAACCGCTCCTCCCGAAGCCCCTCGAACAGATCCGATTGCAGGAAGCGGACACGTTCCGTCGCACCCAGCGCACGCGCATTCTGCTGCGCAACTGCCAGTGCAGCAGCCGAAATATCCGTCGCCGTTACGGCAGCACCGGGCAATTCGAGCGCCAGCGTGACGGCAAGAATCCCGGAGCCCGTCCCGATATCAAGAAGGCGTCGCGGTGCAGGTCGAATCGCCAGCACGGCCTCCACCAGGTGCTCCGTCTCCGGCCGCGCAATCAGCACCAGCCGGTTGACGATGAAGCTGCGACCGTAAAACTCCTGCGTTCCGAGGATGTGCTGCATCGGTTCATGCCGGGCGCGCCGCAGAATCGCGGCCTGATAGTGTTCACTCTGTCGCTCCGTCAGCTCGCGCTCCGGATGCGTCAGCAAATCTGCGCGTGAAAATCCCGTTACGTGCATCAGCAGCAGCTCCGCATCGCGCTGCGCCGTCGCGCTCGGCGCAAGCAGCGTGACACCTTCGTGGAGTGCGGTTTCGAGCCCCTTCATTCCAATGAATGCTATACTGCAGATAACGCTTCGCAAGGGTGATGCTCACAGCATCCCAAATGCGGCCAGTGTGCTGGCCTGCGGCTCTCCGGTGAGAGTCTTAGCCCGACCCAGAAGCGTTGCCCTCCACCGCGTGTCGAGTAGAGGGAGTCTGCGAAGCAAGTGCTTCCCGGACGCAAGGATCGTGCGGCAAGAGCGGAGGCTGGCAGACGAAATGCCAGTCGGCAGTATCCAGAAGTCCCAACCGTTTTTCCCCTACGTACATTTGAGCAAGCGCGCCGCCCCCGATCGTTCTCCCTGAAAACAGGCGAACGACACGCGATCGAGGAACAGGCAGCAGCGCATCTCCCGCCTCGCGGAGACACTACTCGTGTATCCGGCGATGCATAGGAAACCAAAGTTGAAATTATTTTCTGAACTCCCTCTTTCGCCCCTGGTGCAGAAGCGCCTCGCGGCGGTGAAATTTGTTACTCCCACGCCCGTACAGGCGTTAGCTATCCCTCCCGCGCTCGAAGGCCGCGACGTTCTGGCTACCGCGCAGACCGGCACCGGCAAAACCCTCAGCTTCATGCTGCCCATCATTGAGCGTCTGCAGAAGGTGCAGGGCAAGCAGATCACCGCACTCGTCCTCCTGCCCACGCGCGAGCTCGCCATGCAGGTTGAAAAGGTCTACCGCCAGCTCATGCCCGAGGGCAACATGCGCGTCGCGCTGGTCGTCGGCGGACTCGCCGAAGGCCCGCAGCTCGATGCGCTCCGTCGCGGTGTGCGTCTCGTCGTTGCGACGCCCGGCCGCCTGGAAGACTTCCTCGATCGCAAGCTGGTCAAGCTCGATGGCGTTGAAGTGCTCGTCCTCGATGAGTGCGATCGCATGCTGGACATGGGCTTCAAGCCATCCATCAAGCGCATCGTCTCGAAGCTTCGCGCAGACCGGCAGACCCTCTGCTACTCCGCCACTCTGAACCCGGAGATGCGCGATGTCACCCGCGAGTATCTCAAGGACCCGGTGCGCATCGATATCTCTACCGAGCTGAAGCCGGCCGACAACGTCGCCCTGCAGATGTTCGAAGTATCCAAGGAGAAGAAGCCCGAGCTGCTCGAGCATCTGCTCAGCCAGCACGAGGGCAGCTTCCTCGTCTTCACCCGCACCAAGCACGGCGCGGACCGGCTCGCCAAGCGGCTCAGCCGCGTCGGCCACAATGCGGCGCGCATTCACGGTGATCGCACGCAGGCACAGCGTGTAGCCGCGCTCAAAGGCTTTGCCGACGGCGCCAACCGCGTCCTCGTCGCCACCGACGTCGCCGCGCGCGGCATCGATGTGCCCCACGTCGCGCACGTCGTCAACTACGATCTGCCCAAGGAAGCGGAGGACTTTGTCCACCGCGTGGGCCGCACCGGACGCGCCTCGCGCAGCGGTACGGCACATACCTTCGCATTGCCGGAGGAGCGCAACGAGGTGAAGAAGATCGAGCGCAAGCTCGCCGTCACCATGAAGCGCTTCAAGGTGTCCGCGGTCGCAGCGAATCAGCCTGCCGTGCACGCGTAGAACGGTCATAGCAACGAGAAGGGCCGGTGATTCCAATTACCGGCTTTTTCTTTTTTTGCGATTAGCGCCCGTCGCAATTATGGTTGCTACCACTCTCTGCTGCTAGTTGGAGCACGATGATCACGCGCGTCGTAATGTGGAGCTCGCTCCTGTGATCACCGCAGTCGCGTTAATCGGCCTACCATTGCGTCTTATTGCACGCCCACAACTCAACCCGCGAACACTGGTTCGTATAGCCGTTTCACTACTGTGGGCCGCGGGCATTCTTAGTGGTTGGACGACCTTGCTGGCATTAGCCGCAGGAGCTTGGGGCATGGACACCCGTGTGCCTTGGGGTCTTGGTGTTTATATGTATCTCGTTCCAGCGCTGAGTCTCCCGGCATTTCTGCTGTTGGGTGTATCTTCTCTGCCGACGTTGTCGCGGGTGCTTTGATCCTCTTAGTGATGATCTCCATACTCGTCCAATTGGCGTCAATCTGCAGACGCAGGCAGGAGAAGCAACTTGAAACGTCGGGATACGCACATTCTCTTTGATCGGTTGGCTATCTAATTCGACGACTGGGCGCGTCAGCCCATCCGCTCCACCTGCACAAACAGCGCATCCGCGCAGCGAACAAACCCGATCTGCTCGTAGATGTGGATGGCCGCGCCGTTGCCGTCGGCCACGTGCAGAAACGCGACATCGCCGTCGTCCAGAATGGCTGCCGTCGCCTCCCGTGTCAGCACCTGCGCATAGCCGCGGCCGAGATGCGCCGGATGCGTACAGATCGCGCTCACCTCGCGGTAGCCGGGCAGCGCCAGCCGCTCGCCTGCCATTGCCACCAGCTCGCCATTCACGCGAATGCCGCGATATCTGCCCATCTGCGGCGTGCGCATTCCAAAAAAGCCGGGGAAGGCAATCGCCTTAAGATCATTCATCTCCGCCGCGTCCGCCACCGGGTCCAGCATCACGGACTTCGGCGCGCTGGTCGCCGCGCTCGCCGGCCACATCGCGTCACATGCCATTTGGAAGCCTGGAATCCGTCTGACTACGCGCCACTGACGTGCGTCCAGCGTCGAAGGCTCTTCAAACAGCCACACCCGCTCGCCGGGCGCCACCATCGCCGTCAGCGCCGCCGCTGCCTCCGGCGAGTGGTCCTGGAGCGCCGCCATCGGCAGCACTTCGCTGTAATACCGCCGCGCCCGTCCCTCGCCATAAGCAAAGTGCCGTTGCCGCGTCGTCGCCGCTTGCCAGATGGGGTTCATGAGCTGCGGAAAAACATTGCTGGCGATCACAGGGCGGTGGCCCTCCTCGGAATATCACCAAAGGATGGCGGAACAGGCTGCGGCGATTCGGAAAGGGCCCACCTGCCTCCTTCCCGGGCCAGAGCCACCTGGCGCCGACATAAAAATTCGGCAAACGCGATTGCCAAAGTTATAGGACTGAATTAGTCTCCTATTAATCCGACAAGATCAGTCCTGTTTTAAAGCTATTGGAAACATAACGATCGGCCCACGCGGCTTCGATCGACTTCACTTGAGGCCGTTGTGTCCGTGTGGAATCTGTTCAGAATCTCTGTGCGGCTGGCGCTCTGCGCTGTCGCCGTTTGGTTTGCATTCGTTTCAGGTTCTTCGGCGCGTGCTCAGGAGCCGCCGTACTTCGTCACCTACTCCCAGGTGCTCGAGGAGCCCGGCAACCTCGAAATCGCTCTCAAAAGCCTCGCCGCGGCACCTAAAGACGCGAACGCCTTCTATAGTCCGACGTTGGAGCTCGAATACGGAGCGACCCCCTGGTGGACCACCGAGGTCTACCTTCAGGGCCAGTCCACCGCCAATGACTCCACCATCTTCACCGGCTTTCGCTGGGAGAACCGCTTCCGCCTGATCCCGCGCGAGCTTCCCGTCAACCCGCTCTTCTACATCGAGTACGAAGACATTAACGGCGCCGACAAGAGCCTGCTCGAAATCGTCGGGCACGACTCGATCAGCGACCTGCAGATCACGAATGCGCAGGGCCGCCCTGAAGTGGAACGAGAACTAGAGATGAAGCTGCTGCTCTCCAGCTACCTGAAGTCCTGGAACTTCTCGGAGAACTTCATCGTGGAGAAAAACGTCCAGAAGCCTGAGCCTTGGGAGTTTGGCTACGCCATCGGAGTCGCGCGTCCGCTGGCGAACTATGCCGGTGCGAAGAACTGCGTTTTCTGTCGCCAGAACCTCACCGCTGGTACCGAAATGTACGGCGGCCTCGGCACCTCGGATGGCTTCGGCCTCCGCGCCACCTCGCACTATCTCGGCCCCAGCATCGGCCTCGACCTACAGGGTCGCTACCCCAGCATCGACTTTTCGCCGCAGTTCGGCTTGAACGACAACAGTG
>DASZGZ010000049.1:0-8825 GCA_035938355.1 Acidobacteriaceae bacterium | reverse complement strand
CCTTTTAACAGCGTGGTTAATTGGCTGTCTCTGGTTTGCCTTTCATCCTAAGCCCGGCCTTCTCCTCGTCTATCTGATGCCCGTACAACTGCTTTTTGTGTTCGGCATGATCATCACCGTCATCCACAAGAAGCGTTGGATTAGTCAAGAGCCGTTTCTTTTATCGATTGGCGCTGGCATTGTTGCGTTTACGCTCTATCGCGCCAGCGCGAATCGGCATTCCTTTGAAGACCTTCTGGCTGGATTGGGATGCGCGCTGGTCATGACTGCCCTGATAGGGCTTGGGGTGAAAGGGCGCATCCGCGTATCTCGTGCATGGCTGCTCTTGGGAGATGCGTCCTATGCCATTTACCTGATCCACATGCCGCTTCTGGCGATGATGACTCCTAAGGCCCACCAATCCCGTTTACCTATCGTCGTGCTGTTCGGTCTGGAAGCAGGCATTGCGGTTATGGTCGGCATAGCGCTTCACTTGACCGTTGAACGCAAGCTATTGCGTACCGTATAGCCTGCAAGTCTAAGAGGGCAGCTAAAGGATCTTGTTCCTTTTCGATACAGTTCGGACCCCTCCATTGACAAGTCAGCGCATTTCCACCCATCGTGCGAAAATTGCGCTTTGTTGTGAGTGAACGACTATGAGCGACCAGAAGATTGCATTTCTTTTTCCAGGGCAGGGTTCGCAGGCGGTGGGGATGGGCCGCGACCTTGCAGAGAAGTTCACGGTAGCGCGTGACACCTTCGCGGAGGCCGATGCCGCGCTCGGCTATTCGCTTTCGAAGCTGTGCTTCGAAGGACCGGCAGAGCAGTTGAAGCAGACCGAGTTTACCCAGCCCGCCATCTTTGCCGTGTCCATGGCAGCGTATCGCGTGTTGGCCTCTCGCGGCGTCGAGCCGCAGATTGCTGCGGGCCATTCCCTCGGCGAGTATGCGGCGTGCGCCGCGGCCGGCGTGATGAGCTTCGCGGATGCCATCCGGGCTCTGCAATCGCGCGGGAAGTTCATGCAGGAAGCGGTGCCGGAGGGTCAGGGTGCAATGGCCGCAATCCTGGGGCTGGACGCGGACGCCGTGCGCAGCGTCTGCGAAGCCGCCGCTAAGGAGACGAACGAAGTCGTCTCGCCCGCAAACCTGAATTCGCCGGAGCAGACGGTCATCTCCGGTAGCGCCGCCGGCGTGGCGCGCGCAACCGAGCTCGCGAAGGAAAAGGGCGCAAAGAAGGTGGTGCCGCTGCAGGTCTCGGCGCCCTTCCATTGCGCGCTCATGCAGCCAGCGCAGGAGCGCCTGGCCGCGGTGCTCAAGAAAATCGAGGTGCGTGATCCGCGCTTCTCGATCGTCTCAAACGTCACTGCCGATGTGACCAGGCGCGGCGGCCGCGAGCGAGACCTGCTGATCGAGCAGGTGACGGCGCCAGTGCGCTGGGTCGAGTCCATGCGCTGTATGCTCGATGCAGGCGCAAGCACCTTTGTCGAGGTGGGGCCGGGCAAGGTGCTCAGCGGACTGCTGCGGCAGATCGACCGCGCGTTGAAGTGCGTGAACGTCGAAGACTCGGCAAGCCTGGAGAAGGCTCTTACTGGTAGCTGACCTGCCAGTACGTCAGTCCGAACTGGCCTTTCTGCGGGGTTATCGAAAAGGGCGTAAAGCCGATCGTCCCGTGTGTGACGCCGAGGGTCATCGGCGATCTTCGGCCGTTTACGCGGACCGCCAGCAGTGTGGTGTTGCCCAGGCTTGAAGTCGCGTAAAGAATCTTGTAATCGGTGATCTTCCCGTACTCTCCGTTGGGGCTCCAGTCATCCAGAAACTTGTTGTACGGGTAATTCTTGTACTGGTCCGGGTGCTGCTGCCAGTCGGGGTCGTTATTCCAGATGCCGTAAGCCTTTTCGAACTGCTGCTGCTCGAGCGTAGTGAAAAAGCGGTTCACGCGGTGCTCTGCCGGCCAGTTCCAGAAGATCCAGAGAAAGACGCCGATGACGAGCAAGCCGAGCAAAGAAAAAAGGATGATGTTCCGCCGTTTGCGTGCGCGGCCGGCATTAAAGGAAGGTGCGTCGAGCAGGGTCATGGGTGTCTCGGGAGCAATTTTACGCGCGGCAGGTTTGAGTGGGCAGTCCCGCTGGCAGTAGAGACACCGTCGGCATGCCGGTTGTTCCTCGAATCTTTCCTGGCTGATCGTGCCCGGAGGATCACGGCACGGTATCAGGGAATGACAACCCGGCGTGAGATTGCTGTGAACCATAGACTGCGGCCGCAATCGGCTCCGTAGAGCAGGGTCTTGGAGTCGTCCTCCCAGGCCGGCTGTATTTGATTGCAGGGTATATCCGCGATGCGGTGAGTCGCGCCGCTTCGCTGATCGCGAAGCCATAAATTCCAGACGCCGCGGTCCAGATGGCTATAGGCCATCCAGGCGCCATCGGGAGAGAGCGCAGGAAAGCGCGATTGACCAAGCGCGAGCGGCCCGTTCGCATGGGTGGCATCGGTCAAATAGATCTGCGGCGCACTCCCGTTTTCGACAGCCGAGAACGCGTACTCATCTTTGGAGCGGAAGGAGGCTTCATAGACGTTGAGCGCAGCGGGCGTGAGTGCGGTCTCGATCGCGTTGCCGCTGCGGAAATCTGTCCGCAGCATCAGCTGCCCTCGACCGTGATCGTCGCGGATGAGGGCGATGCTCCGTCCATCGGCAGAGAGCATCGGCTCGCGCGCATCGTCAACGAAAACGCGTCCCGGCTCCTGCACACTCACAATCTGCGAGCGCGGACTTCGCGCCTTCTCCACCCAGACATCGCTGGAGTTTGCGGCGAACGAGAGCTCATCAACCGAGGAGAGATCGACCAGCCGCTCATCCTGATCCGCGGACAGCAGGTGATAGCCGTCCTGAGTGAAGGCGATGTAACGGAGTTGCCCGCCGGCAGAGCTCGCGTTTGCGTCGAGGAAGGTGGGTGGCTGGAGCGGCAGGCGATAGGCGTAATCCTGCCGCACGGCGCGTTGCAGTTGCAGCGTAGAACGCACGCCGAGCACAGCAACGGCGGCCATAACGGCTGCCCAGGCGTAATTCGGCCAATATCTCGCAGATCCCGATTCCTGCTGACGGCCATCCCGCCACAGCAACACATAGATGCCGAGCAGCAGGGCGAGCATAAGCGGAAGACGCGGCACGTAAAGCAGGATCGCGGGTCCCATTCTTTTGCTTGGGCTGGCGATGGGAAGGCAAATCCCGATATAGACGATCAGCAGAATGGAGAGCCAGCCATACCACCTGCGCTCAAGTAGAAGACTCGCCAGGACACACAGCGGCAGGACCATGAGGACGAAGTGATACGACGCCGGGCTGGTGGAGATGGCGAGTGATGCGGTGATCAGCGCCGACCACTCCAGCGCAATCCTGCCTGGCGTGCGATCGCTTTTGCGGATGAGCAAGACAGCCGGAGCAAGCGCCAGCATCTGCAGAGTCGGTTGCAGCAGGGCATAGCACAGCGGAGAGTTGTGCCACGGATGCGGGTTCCACTGGGGCTCGGCGAGAAAGAGATAGTGCAGCACGCTCGAGATCGAAGCACTCGCCGTCGCGTACGGCGGAAGACCCTCGCCGTGCAGCGACCACGGAAGAATCTGGTGCAGGTAGGTGCGATGCAGGTTCCATCCGAAGACCCTGACAGATACAGCAAGAGCGAGCGCCCCAGTTGCAGCGCCAGAGATGAGCGCTCGCCAGCTTCCGCGGCGCAGGAAGAAGACAAAAAGCACAACAGGGAAGATCTTGCAGGCGGCCGCAATCGCCACGAGCGCTCCCGCCAGCGCGCGGAGTCCACGCTGATACGTCCAGCACGCCCCGACGAGCAACAGCAGAAGGACGACATAGAACTGGCCGAACAGCAGGTTGCGATGGAGCGGAAAGCAGAGTGCAAACACCAGCGCGATGCGTCGGTACGACAGACCCGTAATGGAGCGCAAGAGCCAGCCAAGCGGAATGAGCAGCGCAAGGTTCGCGAGTATCCAGAGGTGTTTGGCGGCAAGCGGTGAAAGGCCGGTGAGCGGCCACATGACGAGCGTTGAAAAGGGCGTGATCGGCAGCAGTCCGATGACTCGGATATCGACCGCGCGATGGTCTTTCTCGCGCTCAAGCCACACCCACTCATATTCCCGGGCAGTGTCAAAGCCCTCATGCGCCAGCCGCGCCGACATGTAGTAGTTAGGGAAGTCGGTGTTCAGTTTGCTCCACGCGCGCGGCATGGTGTGCAGGCCGAGAAAGGCCACGAGCAAAAGGAGCACGCCGCTTTCTATCCAAACGACGACGCGATGATCCTGGCTTGCAATCACGCCTAATCCTTCACGAGCACGCGCCCAGCGATTGTCAGGAATTTGTCAATCTCCGGTCATTCGATTGCTGTGCGGAGACAGTCTTTCTGCGAGGTGGGCTGCAAGGCGCCTGCGAAGATCCTCTGCCATGGGATCGCGTTCTGTGGCGCGTTGATGATTCGTTCTGTAACTAGCTCGATGAGTTCGGAATCCTCCTATTTTTCATGCAACACATCCTGCGTTATCTTCGGTTGTTTGGCGGTGCCTGTTACGGCGACGGAGACGATGGCGCCCGCGTTCTGGTGACGAAAGAAAGGGCTCAGCGGCTTGAGCATCACAGATTTCCATCCGGTTGCAGCGCGAGAGATATCCCGCTCGAAGTCGGCCTTGCCGGTGAAGTGAATGCGGGTGTCCAGAAGGTTGAAGGTGCCGTGCAGGTGCGCGTCCGCGCCGGGGAAGGTGACGTGAGCGTCGGGGAAATATGCCATGCCTTCATGGAAGGTGGTCGACGACGAGGCGGTTGCTGTCACCAGGGCAGGATCAGTCTTGGAACCGCCGGGAGGATCTTTTTCGACGCGTGCGGCGAAGGCGTTCATGTCATGCTGCGTGTCGGGCTTGGCGAAGCTTACCTGCGCAAGCGAAATCTTTCCTTTGAGACCAAGCCGCTGCAGAAACTTCCCTGGGCCACTGTCTAGGTTGACCGCAGCGTGAAAGCTAACCTTGCCAAGGACAGATGGGTCGTCCTGCTCGACGATTTTGAGCAAGTCCTGGATGCGGCTGTCTTTCGTCGCAATGGTGAAATTGACCTTGTTTGGCTTGCCCACCACGGAGCCGCTTGCGGTAATCAGACTTTCGCCGGTTTTAACCTCAGCATCCTGGATCGTTACATCGCCGTTGATGCCGTTCACCAGGACGCGGTAAGTCGCGTCCAACCGCACCCTATGCGCGTAGGCCGCGCGGAATTCAGGAATGGCCACTTGGCCGAAGGTCTCGATGCCGGAGAAGGTTCCGCTGTAGCGGCCAATGGCTGAAGCGTGTCCGGAGATGCCGGGCACCTGACTCAGATCGGCGTCCTGCAGCGAATAGCTTCCCGACAGAGGGGTGGCACCGTAATCATTCGTGCGGAATGGCCCCACTGAGCCATTGGCGAGGACGATCCCCTGCGGCCTCGGGATCAACACGCGCGCGAAGAAGCTGAGCGGTTGGCCCTCATGCACGTTGTGGACCTGAAGTTGGGGGAACTGGAGGCGTACCGGCGGCGTGCCGTTCTCTCCCAGAAAATCCAGCGTGGTTCCGTCCGCAACGATGGTCTCAATCGCAATCGTTTGTTTGGAGGAAGCGATCACGCCGCCATTGAAGTCCAGCCCGCGCGCCGTCGTTCCGGCTGGGGGAATCCGAACATGAAGGCCGCCCAGCCGAATCTCGTACAGTTCGTGAGGATGGAAGATCAGGTTCGTCCACGTGCCGACAACGGTCATGCGATCGAGCGTCGCCAGGGGCGGAATCTGCGTATCGCCGTGACGATAGAAGGTAACATCCTCGGCCACGTAACCCGGGTGAGGGAAATAGGTCCGATGGAAGCGCTTCACAAGTACCCTGCTGCGGAACGTCTGCTCCAGCAGAGGATGCACTTCCCGGTAGCGGAAGGGCCAGTAGTTCAGCATCACCGCAACGCCCACCAGTATGAGCACAAACACACCGAAAAGGGCGAGTTCGATGACGTGGCGCTTGTGCTGCCAGGAGGCAGTGCGCCGATGTTCTGCTGCGATGGAAGGTGGCGTACTGACCATGGCCTCGCGCTCCTGGGCTATGGAACGCAGATGGTCTGTTTCGCGGCCTGGTTGTTTCTTCGGGGTTGTTCCTCTGCGGGAAATGCAAAAAACTACTTGGTAACTACACGATGGTGATGTCTACCGGCTGTACTGCGTATCCTCGCGTTCGGCGCGCCGCTCCAGCGCCAGCTCAATCAGCCGGTCGATGAGATCGGAATACTTCAGCCCTGAGGCCTCCCACAGCTTGGGGTACATGCTGATGGAGGTGAAGCCCGGCATGGTGTTGATCTCGTTCAGATAGAGGCGGCCGGGTTTGCCGCTGCGGCTCTCCGGCTCCAGCAGAAAATCCACGCGCGCCAGTCCGGAGCAGTCGCAGGCATGGAACGCGGCAACGGCCATCTCCCGCACCTCCTTCGCCTGCCCCTTCGAGAGCTTTGCCGGAATAACAGGGATGGAGGCGTCGCTCTCGTACTTCGCCTCGTAGTCGTAGAACTCCTTGGCCGGAATGATTTCGCCGACGACGGAAGCCTTGGGGTCGTCGTTGCCGAGCACCGCAACTTCGAGCTCGCGCGCGTGCTCCGCCGGCTTGTTCTTTGCTCCTCGGCCGCCCACGCCCTGCTCGATGATGATCTTGCGGTCGTAGCTCGCCGCCAGCACGATGGCCGGCGCCAGCTCGGAGCGGTCGTGCACCTTCGAGATCCCTACCGAGGAGCCGAGGTTCGCCGGCTTGACGAAGAGCGGATAGCGCAGGTTCGCTTCGATCTCCGCGATCGCCTTGCGCGGCCCCTTCTGCCACGCACCGCGCAGCAGCGTCACGTGCTCGACAATCGGCAGCCCGGCTGCGGAGAAGAGCCGCTTCATCACGTCCTTGTCCATCCCGGCCGCGGAGCCCAGAACGCCGGAGCCCACATACGCCTTGCCCGCCAGCTCGAACAGACCCTGAATGGTGCCATCCTCGCCGAAGGTGCCGTGCAGCACGGGAAACAGCACATCGACGCCCAGCGCCTCCGCCTGCTCCTTTGCCGCGGACGCGGGCACATGCAGCGTGCCTCCGGGATGCGCCGTCGGAACCAGCGCGCTCTGATGCGCGGGGCGGCCCTTCGCAAGGCTGGTCGCGGTCACCGTCGTGCCGCCGGCCAGCATGTGCTGCGCGTCATCGGCAAGCAGCCAGTGGCCGGTCTTGGTGATGCCAATGGGGACGACGTCGTATCTCTTCTTGTCGATGGCTGCAAGCACGGATGCAGCAGAGCGCAGCGAGACTTCGTGCTCGCCTGAGCGGCCGCCAAATACGATCCCGACGCGGAGTTTCCGGGGCATAGATGTCGCCAGTCTAATCCCCGCTGCAATTGCTGTATCTGGCGCGAATTGGTGAGGTACACGTTGCAGCACTAATTCCTTGCGCAGACCGCACGATGCTTCGGCAGCTTCGACTCGCTGCCCTTAGCCGTAATATGTTTGGCGAACGGCCAGGGGAATCTTTTCTATGGGCAGTCTGACGCGCCGCCGCTTCGTCCGGAATACCTTCCTCACAAGCGGCGCGCTTGCGCTGCGGCACCGACTCGCCGCCGCGTCCACACCGATCCGGCAGACACAGCTTTCTCCCGTAGCGTACGAGCAGGTGCGCCTGCTCGACGGCCCCATGCGCGAGCAGTTCGATCGCAACCACGCATTCTTTCTCGCGCTCAGCGAGGACAGCCTGCTGAAGCCCTTTCGTCAGAAGGCGGGCCTCCCCGCGCCGGGCGAGGACATGGGTGGTTGGTACACCTTCTACGCCGACTTCAACCCCAAGGGACCGTTTCACGGCTACATTCCCGGCCACAGCTTTGGGCAATACCTCTCCGGGCTGGCGCGCGCCTACGCGCAGACAGGATCAAAGCCGACGCAGCAGAAGGTGCATCGGCTGGTCGATGGATTTTCGAAGACCATCACGCCGAAGTTCTACGTCGACTATCACCTGCCCGCATACACCTTCGACAAAACCTGCTGCGGCCTCATCGACGCACACCAGTTCGCGCAGGATCCCATCGCCATGCGCGCGCTCGGCCAGGCGACCGATGCCGTCGTCCCGTTCCTGCCGGGCCGCGCGCTCAACCGCAAAGAGATGTACGCGCGCCCGCACAAGGACGAGGCCTACTGCTGGGACGAGACCTACACCCTGCCGGAGAATCTCTTTCTCGCCTACCAGCGCAGCGGCAACGCGCGTTATCGCGACATGGCCAGGCAGTACATCGAAGACGAAAGCTGGTTCACTCCGCTCTCCGAAGACCAGAACGTTCTCCCCGGTCAGCACGCGTACAGCCACCTGAACTCCCTCTGCTCCGCGATGCAGTCGTACTGGAACCTCAACGACGACCGCTACCTCCGCGCCGCGCGCAACGGCTTCCGCATGGTCCAGGAGCAGAGCTTTGCCACCGGTGGCTGGGGGCCGAACGAGAGCTTCGTAAAACCCGGCAGCGCCGCGCTGGCCGAGAGCCTCACAAAGACGCACTCCAGCTTCGAGACCCCTTGCGGCGCATACGGCCACTTCAAGATCACGCGCTACCTTCTGCTGGAGACGGCGGACAGCCGCTACGGCGATTCCATGGAGCGCGTGCTCTACAACACCATCCTCGGCGCGAAGCCGCTCCAGGCGGACGGCACCAGCTTCTACTACTCCGACTACAACGACACCGCGCAGAAAGGCTACTTCGACGACAAATGGCCCTGCTGCTCCGGCACCTTCCCGCAGGTCACGGCGGACTACGGCATCAGCGCCTACATGCGTCGCGGTCCGGAT
>DASZGZ010000048.1:0-5476 GCA_035938355.1 Acidobacteriaceae bacterium | reverse complement strand
ATGATCGTGCGCGGCGATGATGCTGAACGCCTCCATGTCGCGACGTTGAGCCAGGCAGCGGCTGTTGCGCCCCAGTGGAAACTCGGCGTGGGGTACGAGTTTGAGGAACGCCCGGACGGCCTGCGCGGTCTGGAAGCAGCGTACGGATTGAAATTCAACGGATCACCGCGCACCATGGATCTGGGGCTGCTGTATCGGGCAATTACGCAGCGTCAGGTTGACATCATCGCTGGAAACTCAACCGACGGGCCCATCCAGCCGTTGCACCTGACTGTACTCGCAGACGACCGGCACTATTTTCCGCCCTACGACGCGGTGCCGCTCTTCAGCGAGGAGGCGTATCGCCGCTGGCCACAGATGAGAGCTGCCGTTGCGGAGCTGGCGGGAAAGGTGGACGCGCAGGAGATGCAGGCTATGAACGAAGCGGTCGACGGCCAGCACCGGGATCCGGCAGCGGTAGTGAGGGAGTTTCGGGCAGGGAAGGGATTGTGATCGATACTTTGACAAAGGGGCAAGCGGGGCAGCCGGAGCCATGGTTGCGAGGCACGCTCACGGACGTACCGGCGGTCATTCGAGCGGTACTTCATGCACTGGAGCTGGCTCGGGAAGACGCGGAGCGCTGGTGCGGAGACCTGATGGGTGTCGAAGTGAATGCGCAGCCGGCGGGGCTTCCGTCGGTCGCATTCCAGCTGCGGCACATCGCCGGCAGCGTGGACAGACTGCTGACCTACGCGGAAGGGAGGGATCTGAGCGAGGTGCAACTGGCACTTCTGACACGGGAAGCAGAGGGCGGCTCTCTACCTCACCTGTTGCTGCAGGATTTCGGCAGAAGCATGGAACGCTCCGGTCAGCGGGTGCGTGGTTTCGCTGGGGCGGATCTTGAATCGCACCGTGTTGTCGGGCGACGTCGCCTTCCTACAACGCTCGGCGGTCTTCTCGTGCACATTGCCGAGCACACACAGCGGCACGTGGGACAAATGATTACGACGGCGAAGATCGTGAAGGCGACGCGGAACGGAACTACTTCGTCTGAGTCTCGGTGAACAGGTGTCCCATCTGCGCCTGTTTGGTTTCGAGATAGCGCTCGGCGAGCGGAGATGCCGCCGGCACCTCCGCTGAGATGCGCTCCACGACCCGAATGCCTTGCTCTTCGAGGGCAGCGATTTTTTCCGGATTGTTCGTGATGAGGCGCACAGCGTGCACGCCGAGCAGCTTAAGGGCCTTCGCAGGGATTTCGAAGCTGCGGCAGTCGGCCTTGTATCCTAGTTCAAGGTTAGCCTGGACTGTATCGAGACCCATGTCCTGCAACTCGTAAGCGCGCAGCTTTCCCATCAGGCCGATGCCGCGGCCTTCCTGCTGCTCGTAAATCAGGATGCCGGCGCCTTCATCGACGATGCGCTGCATTGCAAGTTCGAACTGCTGACGACAGTCACAGCGTAGGGATCCGAAGACGTCTCCAGTGAGGCACTGCGAGTGAATGCGCACTACGGGAGGCGCAGCGTGGATGTTGCCCAGCACGAGCGCGACGCATCCTTCGACTCGGCGGGCTGGGGCCGGGTCACCCGGACGGCAGGGTTCCGGCTCTGTGATGACGCCTTCAAAACCGTGGATGCGGAAATGTCCCCAGCGGGAGGGGAAGTCTGCTTCAGCTATCTTGCTGACCGCGATAGAGGGCATGCATAGATTATAGTCGGGAGCAATCGGGGCCCGATCCGAGCCCACGCCTCTATGTACGAGCCACGGCTGATTTTGATCTCGCTGCTGATCAAGCTGGGCATCGCCGCGGCGGTGTCGAGCGCGCTGGCGCGGTCGCGCGTTTTCAAACGTCTGCTGTTCGCGGAAGACCGCACGGTCGGGGAAACGATCGGCTTGCTGGCCTTCATCTGCATACCGCTCACGCTAGGCGTCTGGGCGCGGGTGACGGTGTCGAATTTTCTGGCAGCGGACAACGGCTTTGAGACCACTGTGATTCTGGGCGTGCTGCTGGGGCCGTGGTGGGCGGCCGTAGGTGCCGCGTTTCTGAGCATCCCCGCCATGTTGCACGGGGAATTTCTCACGCTTCCATTTGATCTCTGCGTGGCGTTGATTGCCGGCCTTTACGGCCGCCTGGTGGACCCGGAGGATGTGTGGTCGTTTTCACCCTTCATCGACCTGAGTCTCTATCGCTGGGTGCGGCGCAATCTGAGAAGACCGCGGCTTGACCGGCAGATCCTGTTGTTGATTTTGATTGTCGGGATGCAGATGGCGCGGATGGAACTCGCCAAGCTGTATCCGCATCGTCTCTTCGTGCTGGACACCCACAGTTGGATTGTCCGGCTGGCCATCTATGCGTGCCCCGCTGTGGTGGTGGGCATCCCGCTCAAAATATGGAACGCGATCCAGATCGAGCAAAAGCTGGAGGAGCAGAAGCGTCTAGTGCTGGAGGCGCGACTGGACGCACTGCGGCGGCAGATCAATCCCCATTTTTTATTCAACACGCTGAATTCGATTGGATCGCTGGTGCGGTTCCGTCCGGAGTTGGCCCGGGAGATGATCGTGCGGCTGGCAAACATTCTGCGCGCGCTGCTGCGTGAGCATGACAGCTTCGTGCCGTTTCGCGATGAGCTCGCCTTTACGGACGACTACCTTGGCATCGAAGTGGTGCGGTTCGGCGCAGACAAATTGCGCGTGGAGCGCGAGATTGAGCCGGAGACACTGGAAGTGATGGTGCCCAGCATGGTGCTGCAGCCGCTGATTGAGAACAGCATCAAGCACGGGCTGGAGCCGCGACTGGAAGGCGGCACGGTGACGCTCCGCAGCCGCGTGCGCGAGGGCAGACTGGTGGTGGATGTCGAGGACGACGGCGTCGGCATCATGCCGGCGCGAGCAACTGCAGTGGGCGCAGTGACTGCGGAAAGCCGCTCCGGTAACGGCATCGGCATGAAGAATGTGCGCGAACGACTCGAAGTGCTGTATGGGGGAGAGGCGCGGTTCGAAGTGGAGAGCCGGCCGGGGCGCGGCACGCGCGTGACGCTCGAGATGCCAATGGTGTACTACGCTAGCGCCGACGCGTAAGAGATAGAAATGCGAAGGGGCCGCAGGCCCCTGTGAGCAGGCTCAATTCTGTCGGGCTGCAAAGGTTCTCCTACGCCGTTCCTTGTTGCGAGCCTTTCGGAAGCGAGATGATCGCCAAAAGAGCGACGCTGGTATATCAGGGTCAAGCAGCGTTACGGCGCTTCCTGGGCGAGAACCTGCTCGTAGTACTTTTCATAAAGCGGGATGATGCGGGAGGCGCAGAAGTGGTCCTGCGCGGTCTGCCGTGCTGCTGCGCCCATCGCTTCGAGTCTCGCCGGGTCGTTCAGCAATCCAATCGCGCACTCAGCCATGCTTTCGACATCGCCGACAGGGAAGAGGGCGCCGCTGACGCCGTCCTCGATGAGTTCGGGAACGCCGCCCACACGTGTTGCGATGGCGGGAACGCGGCAGGCCATCGCCTCCAGCGCGGCCAGACCGAAGGATTCGAGTTCGCTGGGCATCACCATCAGGTCGGCGAGAGGAAGCAGCTCTGTCACACTGTCCTGCTTGCCGAGAAAATGAACGCGTTCTCTTATGCCGAGGCTGGAAGCGAGCATTTCGGCCTGCGAGCGGTCGGGGCCGTCGCCCACAAGCATTAAATGCGCGGGCACCTCCTTCGCGACGCGGGCGAAGATCTGAACACAGTCCTTGACGCGTTTGACGGGCCGGAAATTGGAAAGATGAATCAAAAGCTTCTCGCCATCCGGGGCCCAGGCTCTCCGCGCCTCGGCGCGGGCTGCCGGCTCCATCGGCGTGTAAACATCGCAGTTCACAAAGTTGGGAATGGCCTCGATCGGCCGTTTGATGGAGAAGTCGGTCAGGGTTTTGTCGCGCAGATACTTCGAGATTGCGGTGACGCCGTCGCTCTCTTCGATTCCAAAGCGGGTGATGGGCAGATAGGAGCGGTCCATTCCGACCAGCGTCACATCCGTGCCATGCAGAGTTGTGATGAATGGCAGATGCCGCCCCTGGGTGGCGCACATCTGGCGCGCAAGCAGTGCGCTGATGGAGTGCGGGATGGCGTAATGCACGTGCAGCAGATCGAGATCGTAATAGGTGGCTACCTCGGCCATGCGCGTGGAAAGCGCAAGCGAGTAGGGCGCGAATTCAAAAAGCGGATAATTTGAGACCGGAACCTCGTGATAAAGGATGTCGCGCTCGCGGCCTCCAAGGCGGAACGGTTGCGAGTAAGTGATGAAGTGCACTTGGTGGCCGCGGGCGGCCAACTCTATGCCGAGCTCGGTGGCGACGACACCGCTGCCGCCGTACGTGGGGTAACAGGTGATGCCGACTTTCATGGGCGCTCCCGGCACAGTTGTAGCAGACGCTCGATTGGACGCGGCGGAATGCCGTCGCGATTCAACCTGTCAGCTGACCATAATGCATAAGTTCGATGCGAGGCAGGTCGGGAGGCCGATTCTCCAGTGCAGTGAGCAGCCCCAGGCGCTCCACTTCGCGAGTCTCCACCAGGCGTGTGCCAGCGCGGTCCAACGTCACATCCACATAACCCGGGTGGCATACGAGCTCCCAGGTGCCCGGCGGCATCTTGTGCAGCAGGCGGACGACATACGCTGCGTCGAATGTCCCGGTCGCCAGGACCCCCAGCGCGCCGTCTGTTGTGTGGAGATGGGCAGCACGCACTGCTCGCAGAAACTGCCGGCGGAAGATACGCAATGTGCGGACCTGCAGGCGCCGTGCCCGCGGGGCACGCTCGGTGAGACGACGCGACCAATTGGGCTCGAAGGGATTGCGGATGGCGGGCACATCGCACACACGCGCAGCGCGGATCAGCGGTGCGAGCACGCGCGGAAACATGTGGGTGTGCTTGTGGGTGTCAATGTGGGTGACGGTGATGCCGGCGGACTGGACGCGACGGATCTGCGCGATGGCCTCGCGCTCTATTTCCATAGAGTTGATGCGGCCGCCGAAGAGGTCGACCATGAACTTGCTGAGGCTGGCGCGGAAACGTCCACCGGGCGCGAGCGTTGGAAGCTCGCCGGCATGGAGTGCCGGGTGGCCGTCCACGAGAACAACGTGGCAGCCGACTCCGAGCGAAGTCTGCATGAAGGCGGCGTGCGCGGCGTCGCGAAAGGCTGCCCCCGTGGCCATCAGTGTCGCGGAGGTCAGGACTTCGAGGGCATTCAGTTCCAGGATGGCGCGGTTCACGCCTTCCGTCAGACCGAAATCATCCGCGTTGATGATAAGGTGGCGCTCTGCCGGCTGCGTGATATCCACGCCACGAGTCTAGCAAGCGTCCAAATGCCCAGGTGCTTCGCGAGGGGCACCATTGACCCCACAGCAACGCTTCCTTACACTCGGGAGAGCCGAACGCGAAAGCGTCAAAGGGCGGATAGCTCAGTTGGTTAGAGCGCCTGCCTTACAAGCAGGATGTCGGGGGTTCGAGTCCCTCTCTGCCCACCAA
>DASZGZ010000047.1:0-11315 GCA_035938355.1 Acidobacteriaceae bacterium | reverse complement strand
CGGCGGCGTACCTAGAATGGCCAAGACCAGGATCATGGAAGGCTCCATGTCAGAATTGTCTGCTCCGGATTCGAAGCGCAGCTATAACCGTTTTCTTTTGCTGGTGGCGGGCCTGGGCGGCCTGCTCTACGGAGTCGATGTTGGCATCATTGGCGGCGCGCTGCCGTATCTGGAGGCAACGTCGCGACTCACTCCTGGCCAGCTTTCCATCATCGTCGCCGCGGTGCTGCTGGGCAGCGTTATCTCAACCTTGTTCGCCGGTCTGCTGGCCGACTGGCTGGGCCGCAAGCCGCTGATGACGCTGAGCGGGTTTGCTTTCGTCATCAGCATTCCGGTGATTGCACTCTCGTCCGGCTACGGGCCGCTTTTCTTCGGCCGGCTGCTGCAAGGCATCAGCGGTGGCCTGATTGGAGTGGTGGTGCCGCTTTACCTAGCGGAGTGTCTGGCGGCGGCCAATCGCGGTAAGGGCACCGGCGTCTTCCAGTGGCTGCTGACCCTGGGCATCGTGCTGGCTGCGCTGATCGGAATCTATTACAGCTACCGGGTAGCAGACGTGTCCAGAGTTGCAAGTGCAGCGACGGTCTTCAGCTTCAAGGACCAGGCCTGGCGGCATATCTTCTGGGTCTCGCTTCCGCCGGGAGTGCTGTTCGTCCTGGGCAGCTTGTTCGTGGCCGAGTCACCGCGCTGGCTTTTTGTGCGGGGCAAAAGAGAACAGGCCTATGCCGCTTTGCTTCGTTCGCGTTCGGCGGAGCAGGCGGACCTGGAACTGAAGGAGATGGAAGAGACGGCGCTGGCCAAGGCGTCCTCTACGCGAGGAACGCAGCTCAAGGATTCGCTGCTGCGGCGAAAGTATGTCATTCCATTTGTGCTGGCGTGCGTCATCCTCGCTTGCAACACGGCGACCGGCATTAATTCAGTCGTCGCCTACAACACTGACATTCTGCTGCAAAGTGGCTTGTCTGATCTCCACGCGCATTGGGGTTACGTCGTATTCACATGCATGAATTTTTTGATGACCATTGGCGGCATGGCACTGGTGGATCGCAAGGGGCGCAAGTTCCTCTTTATTCTGGGCACCGGTGGCATTACAGTTGCCATGATCTGTGTGGGATTGCTGTTCTTGACCACGGAGAAAGCCAACGTAGATTGCAAGGCTATCGTGCAAGCGATGGTTGGCGCAGACCAGACGCTCACCCTTCCGTTCGATAAGACGGAGGCGAAGAGACTCCTGGCAGCGGAAGGCTACACAGGCAACGAGATCAATAGTGATCGCGCTTCGTTCGGGGTCATTTACTCGTATGGCGACTTCACAGCATCGACCAGCTTTGTTCGCTCTGACGATGCGGGCGCCGCTCCGATTCAAATCATTCGCGACAATTGTGTGCCGAGAAACAAGGTGGAAGCATTTTTCAAAAACCCATTCGGGAATCTCGACGCCGCGCAGACGGCGCCCTTGAAGATCGAGCGGGCGCTGATCCAACGAGTTCCAGGGGTCGGGCATGGCTGGTTGGTCGCCGCAGGACTGTATCTCTTCGTGGCGTTCTATGCAGTCGGACCGGGCGTCTGCGTGTGGCTCGCTCTTTCCGAACTCATGCCAACACGCATTCGATCGAACGGCATGAGTATCGCGCTCGTCCTCAATCAACTGGTTTCGACGACTCTGGCGGCGATTTTTCTGCCGGTCGTCAGCAAACATGGCTATTCCACGATGTTCTTTCTCTTTGCCGGTTTCACCGTTATTTACCTGATCACGGTGACGTTCTTCCTTCCCGAGACCAAGGGAAAGACGCTGGAGGAGATCGAGAAGTACTTCGAGGGGTCGGCAGCAGTGCGTACGGCGCAATGAGGCCTGGGTAGACAGAAGAGAGAAATGAACGTCACCCTTTTGCCAGCCGTGGCACAGCTTGTGCTGCTTGAGCAGCGCAAGATCTCTCCGCTTGAACTGGCGAACGAGCATATCCGTCAGATCGAGCGTCTCAACCCGGCACTGAATGCCATCATCGATTTCGACGCGGATGAGGTCCGCAACCAGGCACGAAAAGCTGGTGCGGGTGCGCTCGGCGGCCTGCCACTCACGATTAAATCGTCGATTGCCATCAAGGGACACCGGTGTGAGATCGGCAGCGTTCTGAAACGAGGACACGTCGCCGAGCGCGATGCTGAAGCAGTTGCCCGGCTGCGCGACGACGGGGCCGTGTTTTTAGGAACGACGAACTGTCCCGAATTGCTGATGGCGTATGAGACAGACAACCTGCTGTATGGAAGGACCAGCAATCCGTGGGACCTGAGCCGTTCCGCGGGCGGATCGAGTGGCGGCGAAGCTGCAGCAATTGCGGCGGGGCTGTCGGCGGGAGGGTTGGGGAGCGACAGCGGAGGCTCGGTGCGCGAGCCGGCGCATTTCTGCGGCATCTGCTCGTTGAAGCCGACACCCGGACGCGTGCCCGGACGCGGCCACAATCCTCCCAATATCGGGCCCTTTTCGACGCTTGGCGCCATTGGTCCGATGGGCCGCACGGTTGCCGATGTCAGTCTGCTCTTCAATCTGTTGGCTGGACAGGATGCTCTCGATCCTGCGAGCGCGCCGGTGGCGCTGCGGCCGATTTCGATGGACGACGCAAAGTCGATCCCGATCGGATGGTTTGAGGACGACGGGCTGGTGCCGGTGACCGCGGAGACGCGAGAGGCCGTGAGAGAGGCAGCGCGGGAGCTGGAGCGGCAGGGCTTCCATCTTCGCCCATTTCGCCCGGCATGGCTGGAAGCCGCGCGCGAGCTGTGGTGGAAGTTCTTCGTGCAGTGCGGAGCGATGTTCTACGCTCCCATCATTCGCGGACGTGAGGAGGAGTTGAGCCCGATCTTCCGGAACTTCCTCGACATCGCACGTTCCGAGCCGCCTTTGACGGCTGAGTCTCTGCTGCAGGCATGGGCGGAGTGCGACCTGGTTCGGGGCAGGTTGTTGGCGGAGATGCGCGAGGTCCCCATCCTGTTAACACCGGCGTGCGCGGTACCTGCCTTTCGGCATGGCGAGCGCGAGTGGATGATCGATGGCACAACTGTTGGATATCTGGATGCGATGCGCTATACGCAATGGTTCAACGTGCTGGCAGCGCCTGCGGCGGTGGTTCCGGTTGGCCGCTCACCTGAGGGAATGCCCATCGGGGTGCAGGTGGCGGGGCGCCCGTTTGAAGATGAGAAGGTGCTGGCAGTGGCAACCGCGATTGAACACGGCTTCGGGTACCGGCCTCCGCCGCTCGCCGTGGGTTAGTGGTTTCATGTCTTCCCCGTTTGGGGTACTGGGATCACAAAACTACAAAAACACGGGATGGTTATTGTTAACGCGAGTGGTATCGTTAACGCGCCCGGTCGAGTAGAGTCTTAACCGGGCCCCCTGAATACTCAATTTGCACTGCGCGGCCCTCGTTGCCTGCGTGAGTCCACATCGATTCATCCTCAGGAGTGGTTGTTCGAGAACGAACGCTGTCATCTCAGTAAAGAAAGACTCGTGCGGGCGACCTGCGAGACGCGCCAAACGTGATGCCAAAGCGAACGTCAGACACGAAAGAGCCAAGAGTCACGCTGAAGACGCTTGCCGAACATCTAAATCTGACCGCCGGCACAATCTCGGCCACGTTGAACGATTCAGCGGCCGCACGTGCAATCCCGGAGCACACGAAGCGCCGGATCCTGAAGGCAGCGCGCGAGCTCAACTACAAGCCCAATTATTTTGCGCGATCGCTGCGCCTGCAGCGCACGTATACGATCGGCGTGATCGCCGAACAGATCGGAGATCCGTACGGAGCCGCCATCATCACCGGTATCGAAGAATACCTACGGAACTCCGAGTATCTCTTCCTAACCATGATCCATCGTCACGATCAACGAATCCTGCGGAACTACGCGCAGGTGCTGATGGCGCGCGGGGTCGAGGGATTCATCACCGTCGACACATCGATCCACGAGACGCCGCCTCTTCCGACAGTGGCGGTTGCCGGACATCGACACCTGTCCGGCGTCACCAATATCACCATCGACCACAGGATCGCGGCACGACTAGCGCTCACGCACCTGATGGACCATGGACATCGTGACATCGCGTTTCTCAAGGGACAGAAGGAGAGCTCGGATTCAAAGACCCGGTGGACAGCGATTTGCGACGTAGCCAAGGAGCTGGGGATACGCATACGACCCGAGCTGACGGTGCAGATCGAGAGCGACCTTGCCACACCGGAGCTTGGATATCCCGCCGCGAAAAAGCTGCTTGCGAGGAAACAACCCTTCACCGCGCTCTTCGCGTACAACGACATCTCTGGGATTGGAGCGATTCAGGCGTTCCAGGAGGCCGGGCTACACATACCCGAGGATGTCTCTGTCGTTGGGTTCGACGACATACCTTTGGCGGTGATCTTCAAACCTGAGCTGACTACGGTGAGCCAGCGCCTGCCGCGCATGGGCCAGCTTGCGGCGAAGACCATCATCGAGCAGATCGAAAAGAGTGCCGAGTACAAGCCCGAGATCATGGTCGAGCCGGAACTGATTCAACGCGCCTCATCCGGACGCGTGAAGAGCAGTGCGGCGAAGGCGAAGACGGCGAAGTAAGGCAGTCGCAGAGTTTCAAAAAAACAATACGGGCGTCGGTACGGATTCCCGCAACGCTTTTCCCGCACCTCACCGCGACATTGAGAGCAATTGCATCGCGTTCCCGCGATAGATGCGCTCGAGAGCCTCATCCGGCAGGGCAAGCCCGTAGATCTGCCATCGTCCCTGGCGAGAGGCGTGCGAGGGATAGTCGAAGTATTCGTCTTCGGTCTCGAAGAAGCGGTAGTGCGCGCGATACATCGCCTCCTCCGGCAACAGGTCCGCGCCGAAGAGAATGCGATTTGCGAATCGCAGGAAGAATCCCCGCGCGGTGAACGGCTGGCGGCCCAGCTCAGCGACGCGTGCTGACATATCGAGCTGGACATTCGGATATGCGTCAAGCGTTGCAGCAAGCGCGGCAAGATCCTCTGGCTGCTCGCCCATGTGGGCTGCGACGAAGCGGGTGCCAGGGTGGCGCGCGAATACGCGGTTGCGCTGCGCGAGAAGCTCTTCCCTGCTGAACGCGGAGCCGTAGAAGCTCCAGTCCGGATGCGCGGAGAGCTCTTCGAAGCGCTCATTGCGTCCATCGGTGGGCAGGAAGAATGCTGCGGGATCCGCGGTATGAAACATGATGAAGACGCCCAGTTCCGCGGCACGCGCGAAGAGCGGATCCAACCGCTCGTCATCGATTCGAAGAAGGGAGCCATCGCGGCCGCGCAACCGCAGGCCCAGATCCTTCCATAGCTTCATTCCGATCGCACCCGCGGCTACGCACTGCTCCAGCCGGCGAACGGAGCGCTCGAAGAAGCCGTCGTCAGCTAGGTCGCGCCAGTCCATCCATGCGATGGTGGAAAAGCGCTTGGGCGATGCCGCACGAAGCCGCGCGAGGCTTTCGAGTCCGTCTGCACCCGGCTTCATCGTGATATTCACCAGATGCTCGATGCCGCAGGCATCCATGATGCGCAGTACTTCGGAAGGCTCCATCCCGTCGATGTGGTTGTGAAAATCAATCGCGGGAAATTTTGGCCGCGGGATTGAATGCTCCGGCGCACGCAACATCGCCTGCGGCTGGAAGTCGCCCAGGCTGATCGTTGCCGTGCTCTCAGCGGTCATCATCGAGACGAACGGATCGGGCTCATCACTCTGCATGTCGGCTCCCACCTTCTGGTTTGAAATTGTCGAACACGATGGAGTTCATTTGCTGCGGTTTGCGACGGATGCGCTGTGCGAACTGAGGAAGGCCGAAAGAGTTTCGAGATCCGGCTGGGCAGCCGTTCCGCCGACACCGGTTGCGGAGAGGGCGCCAGCCGCATTTGCCAGCAGCAGACAATCGCCCAATGACCGCTTTGTCAGCATGCCATGCACGAAGCCGGCGGCAAAGGAATCACCGGCACCGGTAGTGTCCACAACATTCACTCCGAAGGCGTCGACGTGAATCTTCTCGGCGCCACGCACGGCGGTCGCCCCGGCGCTGCCCTGCTTTACGACAGCACAGGATGTTCGCTCTGCGAGCATCGACAGCGCCTCGCTCGGACTGGTGGCGCCTGTGAGCGCGCGAGCCTCGGATTCGTTGACAAAGACCGCATCGGCCGCGCGAATGACTTCCCAAACCTCCGGTGACCAATTTTGCGACGGATCGGAGTTGGGATCGAAGGATACCGTAAGACCTGCGGATTTTGCTTCGCGCATCAGCCGCGCAAAGTCCGGACGCAGGCGATGCTGCAGGAAATAAGAGGTGAGATGCAGATGGCGGAAGCCGGCAAAGAGATCCTGCGGCAGATCGTCGTACCCCAGGTCGGCGATGGCGCCAAGGTGCGTGACAAGCGCGCGGTCGCTGGGGGTGCTCAGCACGATCGTGGCGCCAGTCGGCTGCGATGAGAGAAGAAGGCCATCCGTCGAGATACCGGTATCCAGCAGCACATCGCGGCAGAAACGGCCGAAGTCGTCATCGCCGGTCTTGCCGACGAAGCCGACGCCATGACCGAGACGCGCAATCCCGCTGGCAAAGATGGCTGACGCGCTGCCAAGCACCATGCTCATTCCCTGAGCGAGCACCTCGCCGCCGAGGACGGGGGGCGAAGCCAGCCCGGAGAGTACGATATCCACGTTCAATTCGCCGACAACCAGGACAGCGGGAAACACAGCTTCAGAGTCTTTCATATCTCGGTGATGTTGCCGCCGCTCGGGCAAGGGCTTGTCGTTTTCTTTCTTTTTGTTTCGAATTATTGCTTTCAGTGTAATACAATCTTCGACTGTTGGAGCAAGTACTCGGTTGAGGAGAGATGAGTGGATCCGCTGATTGCGTTGTTGGAGTTGCCGGAGGAGCGGAAGCGGCAGCTTGGGGTTGAGTACACTGCCGCGGAGATTGCGCAGCAGCCCCGGACCTGGCCGGGCACGCTTGCCGTGTGCCGAGAACAGGAGGTGGCGCTTCGGGGATTTCTGGCCGCGCAGGCCGGGCTGCCGGTGTTGCTGACAGGGGCGGGAACGTCCGACTTCGTCGGCGGCTCCGTCGAGCGGCTACTGGAGCAGCGCTGGCGCTCGCCGGTGCGGGCTGTAGCCAGCACCGAGCTGCTGACCAGCATGGATGAGTACCTGCGCGCAGAAGAGCCGGCACTCTGCATCTCGTTCTCACGCTCCGGCGACAGCTCGGAAGGCGTCGCGGTCATCGAGGAGATGATGGACCACTTTGGCGGTGTCGCGCACCTGGTGATCACCTGCAATGCCGACGGCTCGATGGCAAAGTTGGCAGCCGAACGGTCGCGGACATCGTATGCACTGGTCCTCGATCCGGCGACCAACGATCGTGGCCTGGCGATGACCAGCTCGTTTTCGAACATGGTCTTAGCCGCGCAGGTGCTGGCTTATTTCGATGATCTGGCGGGGTACGGCAAGACGCTGCCGCAGATGGTGAAGAGCGCCGAATCGCTGATACCGCGGGCAGCCGATGCGGCGGCGAAGCTGGCGAAGAGCGGCTTTGCGCGGGTGTGCTTTCTGGGCTCGGGCGCACTGAAGGCTGCGGCGGCGGAGTCTGCATTGAAGGTGCAGGAGATGACGGCGGGACGGATCTTCACCATGTCGCAGTCGTTCCTGGGGCTGCGGCATGGGCCGCTTTCGTTCATCAACCGGCAGACGCTGGCGGTTGCGTATCTGGCTTCGGATGAGCGGACGCGGGCCTACGAAACCGACCTGCTGGCCGAGCTTCGCGAGAAGGAGCTCGGCGCGACCATCGCCATAACCGGCTTCGCACTAGATGCAGGGACTCGGAAGATGGCAGACGTGGTGCTCGACCTGGGATCGGATGCGAGCGTGGTTCCAGACGCGCTGCGGCCACCATTGGACGTGATCTTCGGCCAGCTGCTTGGCCTCTTCTGCTCGCTCGAAGCGGGACTGAAACCGGATACGCCGAGCCCTTCGGGCGCGATCTCGCGTGTGGTCTCGCATGTGAAGATCCACCCGGCGGCTGCGCGCCACCCGCACCCTGTTTCGGAGATCCGGTGATTCTGTCGAAGCGCCGTCTTCCCTGCTCTGTCGTCGTCGCTTCTTTGCTTTTCGTATCTGCGATCTCCGTCTTGGCCGCCTGCAGCGCGGGCGAACAGGATCGCGAGCATCCGGCAAGCGCCGAAGACGTGCGTGTCTTTCTTGGGAGCACTTCTCCGCACTCGGCGGAGGGACGCATCGGCGATGGCGCAATCGAGGCGCGGTGGCAGCTGGATGCGGGCAAACCCAATGACTTCAGGGTGCGCGATCCCGAGGATGGACATGTGGTGCAGCTGATGGGTCCGTTCCGGCTTGAGCTTGCAGACGGCCACGTTTTTGAAGCGAAGACGATGACGCTGCTGGAGCCTGGGCGCGTCGAACAGCTTGTTGCCAACCCAAATTCAACCGTCGCAGCAGAGCAGTTACCGGGGACGGCAGTCCACTACCGGCTGGGCGATCCGGCTGGACGGTTCGACGTGGACTGGGCGGTGGTGATGCGTAAGGACGCGCATTACATCCGGCAGGTGCTGACGATTACGGCGGGCAAAGAGGATGTCACCATCTCCCGCATTTCGCTGGTGGATGCGACCTTTCCGGATATGCGGCTGGCGGGAACGGTGAAGGGCTCCCCGCTGACCGCGGGCCGCTTCTTCTTCGGCTTTGAGCATCCACTCTCCACATCGAGCGTGGTGCATGCGCATGGCGTTGCAGAGATAGAACGCGTGCTGCCGCTGCGCGCCGGGCAGACGGTGCGCTACTCCGCTGTTGTGGGCGTGGCCGCGCGGGGCCAGATGCGGCGCGACTTCCTGGCCTACCTCGAGCGCGAGCGGGCGCATCCGTATCGCACCTTCCTGCACTACAACAGCTGGTACGACATCGGCTACGAAAACCCCTACACACAGGGACAGGCGGTGGACCGCATCAACGCCTTCGGCCGCGAGCTGCATGAGAAGCGCGGCGTGACGCTGGACTCCTTCATGTTCGATGACGGATGGGATGACCTTCACGGCATGTGGACGATTCGCAAGGATTTCAAGAACGGCTTCCTTCCGCTGAAAGAAGCGGCCGCGAAGTACGGCACAGCGCCGGGCGTGTGGCTCTCGCCGTGGGGCGGCTATGCGCAGGCGAAACAGGACCGCATTGCGGAAGGCAAGCGCGAAGGGTACGAGATCGAGAACGGCGGCTTCGCGCTCTCCGGCCCGAAGTACTATGCGCGTTTCCATGCCGCATGCATGGAGATGGTGAAGAAGTACGGTGTGAACCAGTTCAAGTTTGACGGCACGGGCAACGTGGATACGGTGGTGAAAGGCAGCGCCTTCGACAGCGATTTCGATGCGGCCATTCACCTGATCAGCGATCTGCGGCAGGTGAAGCCGGAGCTGTATATCAATCTGACGACGGGCACCTATCCGTCGCCGTTCTGGCTAATGTATGCAGACTCGATCTGGCGCGGTGGCGAAGACCACAGCTTTGCGGGCGTGGGACCGGAGCGTGAGCGGTGGGTCACCTATCGCGATGGGGATGTGTACGCGCACATCGTGAAGCTGGGCTCGCTTTACCCGCTGAATTCACTGATGCTGCACGGGATGATTTACGGCCAGAAGGCGTATCACCTGAATATCGACCCGGGTGGCGACTTCAAGAACGAGGTGCGCGACTACTTCGGCACGGGGACGCAGTTGCAGGAGATGTACATCACACCGTCGCTGCTGAAGCCGGCGGACTGGGATGTGCTGGCTGAGGCGGCGAAGTGGTCGCGCGAGAATGCGGCGGTGCTGAAGGATACGCACTGGGTAGGCGGCGATCCGCGCTGGTTGCAGGTGTATGGGTGGGCGTCGTGGACGCCGGAAAAAGCCATCCTGACGCTGCGCAACCCGAGCGACAAAGCGCAGGATTTTCTGCTGGACGTGGGCCAGGCGTTCGAGCTGCCGCCCGACGCGGCACGGAAATTCATCGCACACAGCCCATGGCACGATGAAGCGGCGATCCAGATCATGAATATAGAGGCGGGCGCGCCGCACACCTTCCATCTGGAGCCGTTCCAAGTCCTCACTCTGGAGGCCACACCGGATTAGCGGCCTTTTTTTGGCATCGAACCGGGGCGGATGTGTCGGAAATCGGCCTTCCGGAGCGCATTTGGGGCGCGATTGGGTAGCTTCCGGTGCGGGTGATTGCACCGGGGATAGTGCCGTTTACGCGTGGGTTTGCATCGCGGGTTGTGCTGGTGGACGGCTTTCGTTTTCCTTCGGATTTTGATGAGGACCTGGTTGGGAAAAAAGCAGATCCCTCCACTTCGCTTCCCGCGGGTCGGGATGACAACTGTGGGCGGAGAGGCGTGATGCTCGGTCAGGATGACGGGCGCGTGCGGCCGCTGACGACTTAGCGCTTCGAGCGGACGCGCGTGGCGGGTTTTGCCGAAGTCTTGTGGGAGGCTTCGGTCGACTCGCGCACGATTAGGGTGGGAGCCACGCGCACGGTGGTGGGTTCTTTGCTGATGCGGCCTTCGATCCTGTCGATGAGGATGCGCGCGGCTCTTGCACCCATCTCATAACTCGGCTGCACAACGGTGGTGAGGTGGGGATGGAATGGGCTGTCGACGGCGAGATCGTCGAAGGTGGCCAGCGCGATGTCCTGGGGGCAGCGCACGTTCAACTCCTCGAATGCCTTGAGGACGCCCAGCGTCATGACGCCGTTGCAGACGAAGATCGCGGTGGGCCGTCCGGCACGCTCGCTGACCGGGCGCTCGAAGATCTGTTTTGCAAGGCGGTAGCCCGAATCGTGGCGGAAGTCTCCTTCGAGGATTCTGCCTTTCTCCGCGGGGATGTCCGCTTCGCGAAGTGCTTCTTCATAACCGCGCAGCCGCTCGCGGCCGGTCTACACATCGAGCGGGCCGGTGATGATGGCGATGCGGCGATGGCCCTTCTGAATCATGTGGCGCACGCATTCGCGCGCGCCGCGCACGTTGTCGAGCAGGACGGCGTCCGTCTTGACGCCGGGAACGGTGCGATCGAGACAGACCAGCGCGACGCCGGCATCGAGCGTGCTTTTGAGATGCGTGGTATCCGTGCCGCTGGCGGAGGCGAGCAGCACTCCGTCGACGCGATAGGAGCGAAGAGCCGCAACAATGCGCCGCTCGCGTCCGATCTGCTCATCGGTGTTGGCGGTCATTAAAAAGTAGCCGCGCTCGAAGGCGGTATCTTCGGCGCCGCGGATGATCTCCGGGAAAAATGGATTGGTAATGTCGGGCAGGACCATGGCGAGCATGC
>DASZGZ010000046.1:0-6808 GCA_035938355.1 Acidobacteriaceae bacterium | reverse complement strand
ATCGCCTGCTCGAACTTCTCCGGATGGCACCTGATGAAGTCGCTGGCTGTCTCCGACCGCTATGGGTGGGCGCGCTATGTGGCCTACCAGGGCTACTACTCGCTGGTAGGCCGCGAGTACGAGTGGGAGTTGATGCCGCTTGCGCTCGACCAAGGCGTCGGAACTCTGGTGTGGAGCCCACTCGGTTGGGGGCGGCTCACCGGCAAGATCCGTCGCGGGCAGCCGCTGCCGGAGACCAGCCGATTGCACAAGACCGCCGAGCAAGGACCGCAGGTCGACGACGAGTACCTCTACGACGTCGTCGATGCACTGGACGCGGCGGCGAAAGAGACCGGAAGAAGCGTACCGCAGGTAGCGCTGAACTGGCTGCTGAAGCGGCCAACCATCTCCAGCGTGATCATCGGGGCGCGCAATGAGGAGCAGCTAAAACAGAACCTCGCCGCAGCCGATTTCAAGCTGACCCAAACGCAGGTCGCAGCGCTGGACAAGGCCAGCGATCGCACGCCGATCTATCCCTACTGGCACCAGCGGCAGTTTGTGGAGCGCAACCCGCCGCCGGTTCCCTTCGAGAAGTAGCTATCTACTCCACCCGCAACGCCTGCATGGGATCGATCGACGCCGCACGTCGCGCCGGGATCAGCCCCGCAATACACGCCGCCACTGCCAGCGTCAGGATAGCTCCCGCCATCACCTTCGCGTCTGCGTTCGTGATGTCATACAACTGCGCCTTCACAAAACGCACGCACACGAGTGCCACCGGGATCCCAATCGCGAGGCCCAGCAACGTCTGGATCAGCGCTCCGCGCATCACCATCGCCACTACGCCGCCGCGTTCCGCGCCCAGCGCCATGCGGATGCCGATCTCACTCGTGCGCAGCGCAACGGTATACGCCGTCACACCGTAGAGACCCACAGCCGCCAGCAGCAGCGCCAGTGCGCCGAACAGCTCCGTCAGGCGTGCAATCACGCGGTCATCGTTGAATCGATCCGCAATCTGCGCATCGAAGGTTTGAAACTTCACAACCGTCATATTCGGGTTGATGCCCGAAAGTGTGCGCCGCGCCAGCGACTCCATATCGTTCATCGGCGCGGCAGTCTCCAGCACAATCGCGCCTGCGAATAGGGACATGTCCTTCTCGATCGGACTCTTGTCGCTGGGCGGCCGCTGCATCAGCGGCAGAAAATACATCGAGTGGTCCTTCCAGCGGACGCTGGTGTAGGTCGTGTCCTCCACCACCCCCACGATCTGAAAATCCCCCGCTGACTCCGGCCCATTGCCGAAGTGCTGTCCGATGGGGTTTGCGCCGTGGAAAAACTTCTTTACAAACTCTCGGTTCACCACTGCCACCGACGGCGCTGTCGGTGTGTCCTGCACGGCGATCCCGCGGCCCATCACCACATGTGTCCCCACAGAATCGAAATACTCCGCGCTCACACGCACGATCGAAGCGCCCGCCCTCGGGTTCGGCTGCCCCTGCACCTGAATGCCTGTGCCCCAGTTGTTGTCCTCCATCGGCGTATATGCAGAGATGCCCACCTTCATCACGCCCGGTAGCGCGTGGAAGCGGTCTTCCATCGTTCGATAGAGCGCTTCCAGTTGCGCCGGCGCATATCCCGCTGCCTGCGGATTGATGTGGACGATATACCGGTTCTTCGTCTCCAACCGCAGGTTCGAGTGCTCGAGCTTATTCAGGCTCTGCGCAAATAGCCCCGCGCCCACCAGCAACACAAGCGACAGCGCCGCCTGCACCACCACCAGCCCCCGCTGCAACAGGGAGGCCCGCGTGGTGGTTGTGCGCGATCCGCTGCGCAGCGCATCCGCCGGTTGCGTCCGCGCTGCAATCCACGCCGGCGCCACGCCAAACAGCACGCCCGTCAGCAGCGAAAGCCCAAACGCAAACCCCAACACAGGCAGCGACGGATTCGCATGGATCGGCAGCGCCTCGGCACCCGGGAAGGCCAGCATCAGCAATGCGCGCGCCCCCGCGTATGCCACCAGCAGCCCCGCCGCGCCACTCAACACCGACAGCACGATGCTCTCCGTCAGCAATTGCTGGATGATCCGGCTCCGCATCGCGCCCAGTGCCGTGCGGAGCGACATCTCCGCCTTCCTGCCCATCCCGCGCACCAGCAGCAGGTTCGCAATATTCGCGCACGCAATCAGCAGCACTGCGCCGGAGATCCACATCAGCAGGTGCAGGCTGGACGCCGCGTCTTCCTGCATCGCCTGGATCCCGCCGCCTGCCGGCGTCAGCACCACATGCGCCTTGGCCAGCGCCCTCTTGCCTTCGCCATCAGAAAACGGCTTGGTGTGCTCAAACGACTGCCGCGCCAGCGCTCTCAGCTTCTGTTGCAGGGCCGGCAGGCTCACGCCCGGCTTCACCCGCCCCACGATATAGAGCCATTGCATATCCGGGTCATGCACATAGGGGGCGCTCGCCACCACGGGCATCGACTCAATCGGCAGATAGTAATCCGGCGGCGTGGTCGACAGCCGGTCGCCGTAAAAACCCTCCGGAGCAATCCCGGTAATCGTCACTGCTTTCGTGTTCACCCAGAACGTGCCGCCCACCACCGCCGGATCGCCCGCATAGTCGCGCTGCCACGTCTGATAGCTCATCACGGCGGTCAGCGGCGCACCCGCCACGTCGTCCGGGTCCGTCAGCAACCGCCCGCAGGCAGGCCGCAGCCCGAATGTCCGGAAATAATTCCCCGAGACGAACTCTCCCATCGAGGACCGCGCCGCCGCCGCGTCCCCGTTCCGCCGCACCGTGACCGGACGGTAGCCGAACCCCGCCTGCATCGCAGCAAGCTCCTCGAACTCCGGAGCGTTCTTCTTCATCAACTGCCATGTCGCGGTCGGGAACATCGTATAATCGCCGTTATCGCTTGTGCCCGAATTCACGCAGCAGTTGTTGTCGTCGCCAATTCGCACCAGTGTCTTCGGATCGGCCACCGGCAGATTTCTCAACAACATCGCGTTCACTAGCGTGAAGATCGCGGCGTTCGCCCCAATCCCCAGCGCCAGCGTCAGGATTGCGGTGATGGTGAAGCCCGGCGTCTTGCGCAACTGCCGCACGGCATAGCGAACATCCTGGATCAGCGTCATCTCTGTCTTCCTTCCGGAAATCTCCGGGACTGCTCAACTAATCTGCCCACAAGCAGGCACTCCCATTGCGGGGAGGCCGCTAGCTCATTCCACGCGCAACGCCTGCATGGGATCGATCGACGCCGCACGCCGCGCGGGAATCAGCCCGGCAACGCATGCCGCAACCGCCAGTGTCACGATCGCGCCCGCCATCACACGCGCGTCTGCGCTCGTGATGTCATAAAGCTGCGCCTTTACAAAACGCACGCACACCAGCGCCACCGGGATCCCGATCGCGAGACCCAGCAGCGTCTGCATCAGTGCTCCGCGCATCACCAGCGCCACCACGCCGCCGCGCTCCGCGCCCAGCGCCATGCGAATGCCGATCTCCGCTGTGCGCCGCGCGACGGTGTATGCCGTCACCCCATAGAGCCCCACCGCCGCCAGCATCAGAGCCAGTGCGCCGAACAGCATGGTCAAACGCGCAATCATCCGGTCATCAGTAAATTGATCGGCAATCTGCGCGTCGAAAGTTTGAAACTTTACCACCGACAAATTCGGATTGATGCTCGTCAGCGTCGCCCGCGCCAGCGACTCCATATTGCTCATCGGGCGCGCCGTCTCGAGAATAATCGTCCGCGCGTACAACGCATCATCCTTCTCGATTGGCTCCTTATTGCTCGGCTCACGCTGCATCAGCGGTATGAAATACATCCGATGGTTCTTCAATCGCGCATTGGTATAGACCGTGTCCTCCACAACGCCGACGATCTCAAAATCACCGCCGTGCGCCGGGCCCGGCGATCCGAGACGGTGGCCAATCGGGTTCTCTCCCGGCTTGAAGAACTGCTTCACAAACGACTCGTTCACCACCGTGACAGCAGGCGCCGTCGACGTATCGTGCGGCAGGATGCCGCGGCCCATCACCACATGCGTCCCCACCGAATCGAAATACTCCGCGTTCGCTCGCACAAAGGAAGCGCTGAGATGCAAATCCGGTTTCCCCTCCACCTGCGTCGACCAGCCATCGTTGTATAGCTCCATCGGCGCGTAGGAAGAGATGCCCACCTTCACCATGCCCGGCAGCGCGTGGAAGCGATCCTCCATCGTGCGATACAACGCCTCCAGTTGCCTCTGCGAGTAGCCCGCCGCCGCCGCATTGATGTGCACGATGTACCGGTTCGTCGCATCCAGTTTCAGGTCCGTGGTCTCCAGCTTGTTCAGGCTCTGCGCGAACAATCCCGCGCCTACCAGCAGCACCAGCGAAAGCGCAGCCTGCACCACTACCAACCCGTGCTGCAGCAGTGACGCTCTTCCTGTCATGGACCGTGATCCACTGCGCAACGCTTCGGCCGGCTCCGCCCGCGCTGCAATCCACGCCGGCGCCACGCCAAACAGCACGCCGGTCACCAGCGAGAGCCCGCACGCAAACCCCATCACTGCCATCGACGGCGTTGCGTCGATCGGCACATCCTGCGCGGCACTGGAAAAGACCAGCATCAGCAGCATCCGCGCTCCCCCGTATGCCACGGCGAGTCCGGCGAGTCCTCCCAGCCCCGCCAGCAGCACGCTCTCCGTCAGCAGTTGCTGGATCACCCGCCTGCGCGTTGCGCCGAGAGCGGTGCGCAAACTCATCTCTGCCTTGCGCCCCATGCCGCGTGCCAGCAGCAGGTTGGCAATGTTCGCGCACGCAATCAGAAGCACCGCTCCGGAGATCCACATCAGCAGGCGCAGGTTCGATCCATACTGCTCCTGCATGTTCTGGATCCCCGCGCCGCCCGGCGTCAGCACCACATGCACCTTCGGCAGCAGCGCTTTGTTTTCGGAATCGACAAACCTCTTCGTATCGGCGAACGACTGCCTCACCAGCGCGCTCACCTTCGCCTGCAGCGCAGGTATGGAGGCCCCAGGGTGAATGCGTCCCACCATATAAAGCCAGTCTTGATTCGGATCATGCACATACGAGACATTCGTCAGCACCGGCATCGACTCAATCGGCAGATAGAAATCCGGCGGCGTGCTCGACAGCCGGTCGCCAAAGAAACCCCGAGGCGCAATGCCCGCAACGGTCACCGCCTTGGTATTGATCCAGAACGTGCTGCCCACCACGGATGTATCGCCGGCATAATCGTGCTGCCAGGCTTCGTAGCTCATCACCGCAACCATCGTCGCGCCTGCCACGTCATCCGCGTCGCTGAAGAGCCTTCCCGCCTGCGGCCGAAGACCGAAGGTGCGGAAGTAGTTGCCGGAAACGAACTCCCCCATCACCGACCGCGCCGCCTCCTCGCTTCCACTGCGCCGCGCGATGACTGGGTTGAATTCAAATCCCGCCTGAACCGCGCCCAACTCCTCAAATTCCGGAACGTTCTTCTTTAGGAACTGCCATGTCGCTGTGGGAAAAATCGCGTAGTCCCCGCTACGAGGAACTCCCCCTCCCACGCAGCAATCGTTGTTGTCGCCCAGCCGCACCAGCATCTTCGGATTGGTCACCGGCAGGTTCTTCAGCAACACCGCATGTACCAGCGTGAAAATCGCCGCGTTCGCCCCAATCCCCAGGGCCAGCGTCAGGATTGCGGTGATGGTGAAGCCCGGCGTCTTGCGCAACTGCCGCACGGCATAGCGAACATCCTGGATCAGCGTCATCCTGCTCCCCCACGCATGGCGAAGAGCAAACGACCGTCCAAACTTTGCAGGCTGATTCCCGTTATTCGTCCGCCACTTACACACCGGCAGCCGCGCCCCGACTGTCCGTTCGAAGCTGCCGCTGTCCAAGACCGGACGCGGCCGCATCCGGCCATCCTGGCGATCAGATCAATTGATCTTGATGCCGTGTTCGCCCACGATGGTGAAGGCTGTCAGGAGATGCGCAGTCCCGAGAAGCAGCCGAACCTGTTTGCCAAGGTTCATAAGCTCCAGGCTGCAACCCGCGGAGCGAGCAGACACATACAGCCGAACCAGCGTGCCGAGACCAATACTGTCCATACGGGTAAGGTCTGTCAGGTCCAGCACGACTCTTTTGGAATCGGGCAGCAGTGCCTTGACCTTGTTGTAGAGGACATCCTCCACGCCCCACACCAACCTGCCGTGGCATCGCACTACGACGGCGTCGCCGCTTCGGTCGATCTCAAGCGTGAGCGGAACAGCGTTGTCGGGCATCGGACATTGTCTCGTGATGAGCCGCTACATCCGGCCGAAATCGGGGTGCAGCGATTCTTGCACAGTGCAATGAATTTGGGACGCGATATGGCGGGGGCCGGCGAGGGCCAGGTTGCAAACTCGATTCCCCTCCGTTGTCCGCGCGTGTGGCCGACCTTATAAACAGAAGCCATGAGCACCCGCCGCACCATGCCCGGAGGATGGGCCTCCTACCGCACCCTCCCCCGGGGCGCCACCGGCCGCTGCCTGTGCCGCGGGTGTGCCATCGAAGTCCCCAAAGGCCGGCGGACCTTCTGCTCGGATGACTGCGTGCACCAGTGGCGCGTCCGCTCGGATCCCGGCTACCTCCGCGACCAGGTCCTCAAACGCGACCGCGGCGTCTGCAAAAGCTGCCGCATCGACACGCTCGTCGCGCAGGGCATTCTGAAACGCTCCCGCGGCGCCACCCGCGAGCGCCTGCTCAACTACTGGGATCTCACGAGTTACACCGGCCGCTCCCTCTGGGAGGCCGACCACATCGTCCCCGTCGTCGAAGGCGGCGGTGAGTGCGACCTCTCCAACCTG
>DASZGZ010000045.1:0-4114 GCA_035938355.1 Acidobacteriaceae bacterium | reverse complement strand
TGGATGCCCACCCGTGTTGCACTGGCGTGGGTCTGCTAGGGTGGCGGCATGTTGCGCGCTTTCGCTCTTCTCTGCACGCTATTCGTTTCGCCTTCAGGCATCGCGCAGTATCCGCCTGCCAATGCGAAGTGGAACCAGCCCGTGCCTCCGTTCCGGATTGCGGACAACCTGTACTACGTGGGTGCTGAAGGGGTGGCTTCGTACCTGATCACGACGCCGGCGGGCGACATCCTGCTGGACACGGGCTTTCGCGAGACGGTGCCGCTGGTGGAGGCGAGCATCCGCAAACTGGGCTTTCGGGTGGAGGACGTTCATATACTGCTGGTCAGCCATGGCCACTACGACCATGCCGGCGGCATGGCGGCGATGAAGGCTGCGACGCACGCGCGTCTGCTGGTGAGCCCAGGCGAGGCGCCGATGCTGGAACACGGTGACAAGGACGACTTCGCCTGGGGCGCCAAGTATGCCTATTCGCCGGCGACGCCGGACGGCCTGCTCAAGGATGGAGTGCCGGTTCGACTAGGCGGCGTGGCGATGACGCCGCATTTCACTCCGGGGCATACCAAGGGGTGCACGACCTGGACCATGACGGTCGACGATCACGGGGTAGCGCGACATGTCGTCTTCGCGTGCAGCCTCTCCGCGCCGGACTATCAGGTGGTCAACAATCCGAAGTATCCGAACATCCTGGCGGACTTTACCGCGAGCTTTGCGACCATGCGCGCACTGCCTTGCGACATCTTCCTGGCTGCCCATCCCTGGGAGTTCGAACTCGACGGCAAACGCGCGGAGCTCGTGGCCCATCCGTCCAGCGCTACGAATCCGTTTGTCGATCCGGCGGGGTATCGCGCGTACATTGACCGATCGGAAGCGGCCTTGAAAGAACGCGTTGCACAACAGACAGCGAGTTCAGGAAAACACTCCTAGCAATCGAGGCGACCGCCGCGTCGTATACTGCTGGTATGTCTATCGTGCGCAATATTGCCGGCGTCGCCAAGGGCATGTCTATCACCTTCGGTGAGATGTTCAAGCCGACCGAGGTGGAGAACTATCCGGACGGGCCCGGGCCATATCGCGGCGCGCACTTTCAGGATCGCTTCCGCGGCGCGCATGTGCTGCAGCGCGATGAGAACGGCCTCGAGAAGTGCGTCGCATGCTTTTTGTGCGCAGCGGCCTGCCCCTCCAATTGCATTTACATCGAGGCGGCGGAGAATACGGAAGAGAAGCGCATCTCGAGCGCAGAGCGGTACGCGAAGGTCTACAACATCGACTACAACCGCTGCATCTTCTGCGGGTATTGTGTCGAAGCGTGCCCCACGGATGCAATCACGCATGGACACGGTTTCGAGCTGGCTACGCTGAACGCCACCACCCTGATCTATCGCAAGGAAGACATGCTGGTGCCTGAGCATAACTTGCCCGGCGACACCGAGGCGCATTCGGACGCTACGAAGTAGTTCCCTGCGCCGTAACCGAACTAGTATTCCGCCTGCTCTCCTTTGGCCGGAATCGAAGTCGGCACACCTGGAATGCCAGCGTAGGTGATGAGCAGCACGACAGGTTCATCACCGGCTTCGCCGCGGTGAACGTCGTCGACCGATTCGGCAAATGCTTCGCCCTGATGAACCACCCGGGTTTTGCCGCTGGCCTTATCGTGCAGCGTCAGCGTACCCGAGAGCACATAGGCCGCGTTTGGAAAGGGATGGGTGTGCCACGGCAGCACCGTGTGCGCTGCAAGGGTGATCTTGAGCATGGTGAGCTCCGGGCGGCCCTTTGGATACTGCGTGTACGGCTTGCCGTTCCAGGATTGGTCTGACTGCAACAGAACCTGCCGCTGAGCGGATGCAACTTTAGCCGCGCCAGCCTGACCGTATGCGCCGGACAGAGATGTTGCGGCGAGGACGACAGTGAGTGCTCCGATGCGATAGCGAATCATGTGGCTGTCTCCGTGGTGGGAATCTATGGTGCGGTGATCTAACCTCGTCGGGAATCGAGGCGGAAGGCTCTCCTGCCCTGCCAACATGGATGCTGCCAGCACTGAGAAGGACTCTAGGTGGGGGTTTTCAATAGCAGGTAGCCGCCCGCAAGGCCGAAGAGCAGATCGGGCGACCAGGCCGCAAGGAATGCCGGCAGCATGTTCACGTTGCCCATGGCCTCAAAGGTTCCGGCGACGACCCAGTACGCGATTGCTACAGCAATGGCGGCTGCAATGCCGGTGAGGGAGCCGCGCTTGCCCATCGAAAGAGCGAACGGCACCGCGAGGATCGCCATGATCAGCGTGATCAGCGGATAGGCGATCTTGTGATCGAGCTGCACGCGCAGCCGCATGGTGTCGAAGCCGCTCTGCCGCAGGTCATGGATATAACGCGAGAGCTCGATGAAGCTCATCTCCGATGACTGGCGGTTTTCTTTCTTGAAGTAGGAGGGCCGCTCGGTCAGGGTGGCGAAGGTGCTCAAGGAGAAGCGATCGTAGCTGCTGATGGCTTCGCCCTGGAAGTGCCGGTCCCACCCATCCTCGAAGATCCACTGATTCAGGTGTGGGTCCCAATGAGCGGTGTCGGCAAAGATGCGCCGCGTCAGGGAGAAGCTGTCCGGATCGAATTCGAAGAGGGAGATATTGGCGAAGCGGTCGTGATCCGGATCGAAGAACTGATAGTAGTAGATGCGGCCGGGCTTGCCGGGCTGCTGCTCGCCGAAGATCCATTGCTGGTCGGGACGCAGGAAGGTTTGCGCGGGCTTGCCCTTGATAACGCTCAACAGGGCCTCCTGCCTGCGGTTGGCGCCGGGGAGATAGCTCTCGTCGAACAGGAAGAGGCCGGCCGCGAGCACGCCGGCGATCAGCAATACGGGCACGATGACGCGGTAGATGCTGATGCCAGTGGCCTTCATGGCGATCAGCTCGCTGGAGCGGTTGAGCACGCCAAATGTCACCAGCACGGCGACGAGTACCCCGAGCGGCATGAGGGTGTAAATCATGCTGGGGATGAGATTGAAGAGATAAGCGCCGACCGTCACCAGGGGCGTGCGGTTGCGGATGATGTCACCGAGCCGCTCGAAGAAGGTGAAGACGAGCATGATCATCACGAATGAGACCAGCACCATGGCGAAAGTGGAGAGGAATTCGCGGAGGACGTAGTCGTCCAGAATGAGGGGAAAGCTGCGGCGGCCAGAGCGCTCGCGAAGACGGGTCGAGTCCAAGAGTGGCAGCCGGGGCCTTGGTACTTTGCTGGCCGCCCGCGTGCTGCTGAAGATGAATGCGAAGGGCGCGACGCCGCCGCGGCTGAGCAGTCGCAGAAGGATGAGGCCGAAAGCAGCAAAGATGATATTGGCCGCCCACACGCCGAGAAACGGGCTGATCTTGCCCTGTCGCGCCAGCGACACACCCGTCAACGAGAGGAAGTAGTAGACGAAGACCAGCGCGATCGTGATCACAAAGCCGGCGCTCTTGCCGCCTCGGCGGGAGGAGAGTCCGAGTGGTACGCCGACCAGCATCAGGACAAGACAGGATGCCGGAAAGGCGAGACGTTTATAAAACTCGATGCGATACCAATGCGCGCCGGGCTGCTGGGATTTCCGGTACAGCTCCATGGTCGACATGGCCAGCACGGGCGCGTCCGCGTGGCTGATATGCGTGTCTTCCTGGTTGCCGACCTGCAGTGGAAGATCCGCTTCCGCGAAGGTGGAGACGGTGTATTGATTTGGATCGTTGCTCGCAAACTCGTGGCGCGTGCCATTGCGCAGCCGCATGCGCAGTTCGCCGTTGCCGTCATTGACCACGGTGGCCTGTGCGGCGGTGATGATGAGGGGCGAGGCGGGGTTGGTGAGGTCGGCCAGGAAGACGTGCTGCCACTGAGATGCGCCTACGGAGCCACGCACGTTCTGCACGTAGAGCACGTAATTCTTGAAGTCTTCGTAGAAGACGCGAGGCTGGATTTCAAAGGAGGCCTGTGAGGTCTTCAACGCGTTCTCGAGTTCGAGAAGCGCTTCGGCCGCCTTGGGGGCGAGATAGAGCGCATTGAGGAGCGATACTCCCCAGCCAAGGATGGCGACGAGCGAGACGATACCGACGAAGCGCCAGACGCCGATGCCGGCGGCACTCATCGCGGTGATCTCG
>DASZGZ010000044.1:0-8505 GCA_035938355.1 Acidobacteriaceae bacterium | reverse complement strand
ATGTGGCTGGCGGAAACGGCCGTTGATCTGGAATCGCTGGATCTGCTCGCACGCCACGGCATCCGCTTCACCGTCCTCGCGCCGCACCAGTGCGCACGTGTCCGTCTGCTTGCCGACGTCCCTGCTCGAACCGAAGCCGTCACACCAGGCGCGGCAAAGGACGCAACCAAGTGGAAGGACACCCCGGACGCGAGCGTTGATACAACACAGCCTTATCTGGTCCAGACCAGTCCCGGCCACTCGATCGCCGTCTTCTTTTACAACGGCCCAGTCTCACGGGCCATCGCCTTTGACGGCCTGTTGAATAGCGGAGAAGCGTTCGCGGAACGCCTCCTGGGTGGTTTCACGGAAAGCAAAGGCCCGCAGCTGGTGCATGTCGCGACCGATGGCGAGAGCTACGGGCATCACCACCGGCATGGTGAGATGGCATTGGCATACGCGTTGCAGTTGATTGAGGAAGGCGACACAAAGCTGACCAATTACGGCCAGTTCCTCGCAAAGTTTCCTCCGACGCACGAAGCCGAGATCGTCGATAACAGCTCGTGGAGCTGCTTCCACGGCGTGGAGCGCTGGCGCTCCGATTGCGGTTGCAACGGCGGTAAAGCCGGCTGGAATCAGAAGTGGCGCGCTCCGCTGCGCCAGGCGCTGGACTGGCTGCGCGATTGTCTGGTACCGCTGGTGCGCGATGCGAGCGCTGAGTTGCTGACGGACGCCGACGCGGCGCGGAACGATTACATCTCGGTGATTCTCGATCGTTCGCACGCTTCCATCGACGCCTTTTTCGCCCGCCACAGCGTGCGCACGCTTACCGAAGAAGAACGGGTGCGCGCCCTGGACCTGATGGAGCTGGAGCGCAACGCCATGCTGATGTACACCAGCTGCGGGTGGTTCTTCGACGACATCTCCGGCATCGAGACGGTTCAGATCATCACCTACGCAGCGCGGGTGATCGAGCTCGCCGCGGCCCTCTTTCCTGAGACCCGCGGCATGTTGGAAAAGGGCTTCACCGATCGACTGGTTGAGGCGAAGAGCAACGATGCGCAATGGCGCGATGGCCGTTACATATACGACGAGGCTATCCGCCCCATGGTCGTCGATCTGGAGCAGGTAGTCGCGCATTACGCGATCAGTTGCGTCTTCCCCCGCGCAGGCGAGAGTTCATTAGCGGAGCACGACCGGCTCTTTTGTTACACCATCGCGCACCTTTGGGAAAAGTCGCTGCCCTATGGATTCGGCCAACTGCGGCTGGGACGCGTCCGCATTTGTTCCACCCTTACGGAGGAATGCGAGGAGGCAGCCTACGGCCTGCTCCACTTTGGTGATCAGAATGTCTCCGCAGCGGTAAAGCGCGTCGACGATGGGGAGCAGGAAGCTCTCGCCCTGCTGGCGAAGGAGATTGAAGACGCCGTCGACGCCAGCAATCTGAGCGAGGTTGTCCGGCTGATGGACGACTACTTCGGGGAAAGTCGCTTCTCGCTCACATCGCTCTTTGCCGACGAGCAACGCCGCATCGTAAAGAGCATCCTCGACCCGGCGATGCAAACGCTGGAAGGCGCGCTTACCGATCTGTACACAAGCCATGCATCCCTTCTGCTTTTCCTCGGGCGCAGCGGCATTCCGCGGCCGGCCGCGCTGCGAGTGGCCGCCCAGTTCGCCATCAACACGCAATTACGTCGTGCGCTGGAGGCGGATCCGATCGAAGTCCCCGCTGTGGAACGCCTGCTCGCGCAGGCACGCGAGGATGCCGCGGTGGTGGACTATCCGATGATGGGCTACCTGGCGGACGAGCGTATGCATGCCGCGATGGAGCGGTTACAGCAGACTCCGGCGGATCCGGAGGCGGTGCGCCGGGCGCTCAAGCTGGCAACTGCCCTGCGCGCCCTCCCTTTTTCACTCGATCTATGGCAGGCACAGAACATCTGGTACGAGCTCTCGGCACGTGTGGCGGGTGAAGGAGAGGCGCTCCGGAACGACTTCCTGGCCCTGGGCGCGGCGTTGAATATCCGGGTGGGCTGAGCCGCCAAACGTCTTCGTGAAATAAATTGCTGCCGCCAATTCAATCCAAAGACGAAATGTTCAGTTGACGGTAACAAGAACAGAGGCCACCAGTTGGATTGCTAGCCATCTCATAGCAGTAGAGACGAGCGTTCAAAGCCGAATTGGGAATCCCGAGGTGTACCCGGAAACCCTTCGTGGTCACAGCGTTTCCATTACCCTCGACTGTGATCTTTGCAAGGCTTTTGTCGCTCGAATGAGCTTTCAAGTGCGATGATTTTTCCTATGACGCCCTTACGGCTTCTAATCTCCGGTGCCCTGGTGACGCTGTTCGCAGCGTGGACGCACCCGTCTTCAGCGCAGAGCATGACCTCGAGCGAGTTGCGCAACATGAGTGCGTCGGAGTTTCAGCGTCATATTGACGAGGAGGGCGCGCAGCAGTTTGTAAGGCGCCTGATCAAAGACATTGATCCGCACAGCCCGGAAGAGCCGAACTATGACATCGTGCTGGAACATGTGGCCGAGGGCGGCAACGGCTGGCTCCATGCGGCGGCCGAGATCGCGCCATATACAGATGCCACCTTCAGTCAGGGAATCCGGGTGGCCATCGCCGACGCCCTGGTCGTCAATCCGACCGGCGTCCTGAAGATGATGGGCACCGAAGAGCATTTCGATGAGGCATGCGGGTATCCATTTGTGCGTCAAACCGAGACGTATATGCTGCAGCACAAGCGCGAGGCGTTGGCCGCCTTGAAAAGAGTGCAGCAGCCGGCACTCGCGGCAAAGAAAGAGAGCTGCCGCAAACAACTCATGGACCTGCCGACGGCCACGGCGAGCGAAGCCGTCCGTTCTTCCACCGAAGCACGCGACTGACTCTCTTCTAGCTCCGCCAATGCAGGGTGACCGGACCGTCCATCGGATGAGTGTCTTCCCCTCGAAGCCGTGCCTGCTTCAGCGCGAAATACCACTTGGCGGGCCGGTCCGCGTCATCAATCAACATGAGAGTCGGATTGTGACGCAAGCCCTGCGCCTGTTCAATCATCGTCTGCTGATCCTGTCGCACGAATCGAGCTCCGAAGAAGCGTGCAATCGTAGTGACCAGAGGCACATGGTAGAAGATGTTCCATGCTGCGATCACGTCGATGCGGCATGTCGAGGGCGTGACCGGCGTGACTGTGGTGAGACTGGAGAACCACTTCTCCCCGCACCGGATCGTCTCCCAGCGCCGGTTGGGCAGCACGAAGTCGATGGTCGTCGTAATCGGCTCGCCATAGACCCCAAGTAATTTGTAGGGAGCGCTGTTGCCTGACGGCGCATGCGCGGACATGCGGAATCCCTGCGGGATCGGCTCGAAGTTCTTGTGCTTCTCGTGAATGCTGGCGCGGGAGCGCCACCACCACGCCTGGTGGACGAAGGGGCCATGGGCCGGGTCCATCAAACCGATGATGCCGTGGTCCACGTTGCAAGGCAGGTCGGCAGAGAGATGGGCCGACCGGGATCGCCGGGTGAAGCGCGGCAACGACGGTGGTTCGGGCAGGTCTTCGGTGCGCAGGCGGCCGCGGCCGGCATCCGGTATGTAGACCCAGGCATAGCCGTCGCGTTCGACGCATGGATAGGAAGTTGCATAGATGCGGGACGGATCGAGCGCATCCTCGCTGGTGAGCGACGGAATCTCGCGGCACTGGCCGGAACCGGCCTCGAAGGCCCAGCCGTGGTATTTGCACGTCACCCGCGCGCCATCGAACCAGCCGCAGGAGAGCGGAATACCGCGATGCGGGCAACTGTCGCGCATCGCGAATATGGTGCCGTCGCTGCGCCGGCCCAGCACCAGAGGAATGCCGAGCAGCATCGCGGTGGTGAGGCGCTTGCCGCGCAGGCGATCGCTGCGCAACGCCGGGTACCAATCGTCGTAAATGAGCGCGGTTGCTGGCGCGGAGGCTGCCGCTGTGGGCGCGATCTGGTTGAGGTCGTTCGCCATGAACTCCCGTCTACTATAAGCCGCGACGTGCCGCGCGATCCGTGCGGCTCAGGATGCGACAATCGCTCTCGATGGAGCATCCGCCGAGCGAGAGCCGCACCGCGCCGCGATCGCTGCTATGGATCGTGATCGCGTTGTGGCTGTTGCTGTACGGCAGTTTCACACTGGTACGGCCGCCGCTGCTGGACGACGCCGACTCCGTGCACGCAGAGGTGGCGCGCGAGATGGTGGCGCGTCATGACTGGACGACGCTCTACGCGAACGGCATCCGCTATCTGGAGAAGGCGCCGCTGCTGTATTGGAGCATGGCGGCGAGCTTCCGCTGTTTCAGCGTTCATACTTGGTCCGCGCGACTGCCGCTCGCGCTCTACACGTTGCTGCTGTTGCTCGTGGTCTTCGCGCTGGGCCGGCGCTGCTTCGGCGATGCGATGGCCGGCTTCTATGCCGCGCTCGTGCTCGCGACGAGCTTCGGGCTGTTCATCTTCACGCGCATTCTGATTCCGGATGCGATGGTGTGCCTGTGGCTGGCGATCGCGATGCTCTGCTTCTGGTGCTCGCTCACGCAGCCGACGCGCGTGAACGCCGCGGGGTTCGCTGCCGCGTGCGCGCTGGGCGTGCTGACCAAGGGGCTGATCGGCCTCGTCTTTCCACTCCTGATCGTTGGCGTGTATCTGGCGATGACACGTAACCTTGCGCATCTGCGGCGTTGGCATCCGTTGCTTGGAATGCTGGTTTTTTTGTCGATTGCGGCGCCGTGGCATGTGGCGACGGGGATGGCGAATCCCACGGAGGGGCACCCGGGCGCGCTCCCCACGCCGGGGAATGTGCACGGGTGGTACTGGTTCTACTTCGTCAACGAGCACCTGCTGCGTTACCTTAACCGGCGCGTACCGCGCGACTACGACACTGTTCCTCTCGCCCTTTTCTGGGGGCTGCTGCTGGTGTGGCTGCTGCCGTGGAGCGTCTTCCTGGGCTCGGCATTGTGCCGCGTACCGTTGCGCCGCTGGTGGCGGAAGGCGCCGCTCAACGAGACGGAACCGGCACGGCTGCTGCTCTTCTGCTGGGCGGCGGTGCCGATGGTGTTCTTCAGCTTCTCCACCCGGCAGGAGTACTACGTGCTGCCCGCGATGCCGGCGCTGGCCCTGCTCCTTGGCGGCTGGCTGGCGCAGGATACTGCCGGATCCGCACTACCTCGCCTGCGTACGGCGTGGGTGCTGTTCGTGATCGGTTCATGCGGCGCCGCCGCTGCCCTGTTCTTCGCGCTGCACTCGCCTTCCCCGACCGGCGACCTGGCGGCGGCGCTCAGCAGCAACCCCGGCGACTACGCGCTCTCGTTCGGCCATTTCCTCGACCTGAGCACGCGGGCGATGGCGTTCTTTCGCGGGCCGCTGCTGCTGACAGCCGTCGCGCTGCTGGTCGGGACGGACGGACATCTGCTGCTACGGCGCTCGGGGCACCGGCACGCAGCGATCGGCGCGCTCGCCTGCGGCAGCGTGTTGTTCCTGGTGGCGGCGCACATGGCGCTGGTGACGTTCTCGCCTGTGCTTTCGTCGGCGGGGCTGGCGGAGACGATCCGTCCGCTGCTGGGACCGGGGGATGTGATCGTCGTGAACGGCGAGTACGAGAGCGGCTCGATGCTGGGTTTCTATCTCCAGCGGCAGGTGCGCATTCTCAACGGGCGAAGCTCGAATCTCTGGTACGGATCTTTCTTTTCCGATGCTCCGGCGATCTTCGACGACGATGCTTCGGTTGCGCGGCTGTGGAGCGGGCCACGGCGGGTCTTTCTGTTGACGGATGCGGCTCAGCCGCCACGACTGCCGGGTGCGGTCTACACCATTGCTGCGGAGGGCGGAAAGGCTGTGCTCTCCAACCAGCGGTGAGAGTTCAATGATGGAGAGTACAGCGATGGAGAGTACGGCGCCATGAGCGAGAGTGTCAGACAGCGACCGCGGGAGAACCCCTTCGTCTTCTTCGCGCAAAGCCGCACCACGTGGCTGCTGGTGCTGGTGCCGATCACGGTTCTGTTGCGGTATTTCAGCCACCTCAGCGACACCTGGATCTTCCTGCTTTCGGCGCTCGCGATGGTGCCTCTGGCGCGACTGCTGAGCGAAGCAACCGAACAGCTCGCCATGCACACGGGAGCCAGTCTTGGTGCGCTGCTCAATGTCACCTTTGGCAACGCGGGCGAGTTGGTGATCGGCTTCTTCGCGCTGCGGCAGGGCCTGCAAAACGTGGTGAAGGCGTCGATCACCGGCTCGATTTTGATGAATCTGCTGCTCACGCTTGGCATTTCGATGGTGGCCGGGGGGCTGCGCGTGCGCGTATTGCGGTTCAATCCCTTGCAGGCGCGACAGCGCGCGACCATGATGGCGCTGGCGGCGATCGGGCTGATCTTTCCCGCTGCCTACCACTTCCTCGGCGGTGGCCGCGTGCGCAGCCACGAGGCGGACCTGAGCCTGGAGTTTTCCGTCATCCTGCTTACGACTTACGCGCTCAGCCTGTTCTTTACCATGCGGACGCATCGCGATCTGCTTTCTGCGCCGCATGCTGAAAATGAGACCCCGCACTGGAGTGGGGGTGTGGCGGCGGCCATGCTCGCGATCAGCGCGCTCGGAATCGCGGTGATGGGCGAGGTGCTGGTCGGTTCGATCGAGGCGGCAGCGCACGCCCTGCACATGAGCGATCTCTTCGCCGGCATCATCGTGGTGGCCATCGCCGGCAACGCTGCCGAGGCGACCTCTGCTATCCGCGCCGCGATGCGCAACCGCATGGACTTGAGCGTGGGAATCGCCAGCGGCTCGAGCATGCAGATCGCGCTTTTTGTGGCGCCGGGACTGGTGTTGCTGAGCCACGTCGTAGGCGCGCGCCCGATGGACCTGGTCTTCACGCCCGTGGAACTGCTGGCCCTGGTGGTTGCGATCGCCATCCACGGACAGGTCGCCGGGGATGGTGACGCGAACTGGATGGAGGGCGTGCAACTGCTGGCGGTCTACTCGATGCTGGCCGTGATGTTCTACCTGCTGCCAGCCACGTAACGGTACTGGGGGACCCTCCCCCCTCCGGTACGGGAGCCGCGCTCATAAACCCTTTTGTTTCTGTTACCTGGGCGCCTTTCCGAGGGCCAAAATCGTCACTCCAAAAAGCACTTACCGCTAAATTATTCCAGTGAAAGGACTTACGCGGGAAGATGCAGGGGAAGGCAGTCAACCGGACATTCCCTCCTATTTCAAGGCTAGCAAATCGGACGGGGTGATCTGGCAGGTTTCTGGCTGAAGAACGACAAGCAAGCCCAATGCGGGAAAAGCGATTGGACGGTTGCGGTGCGCCCCTGCTTGGCGAGGAGGTCTGGTCGTCCACAGCGTGCGAGAAAGGAAAGGAGAATACGCTTCCTGCCACTTTCAGTATATCGAGCGACGGGGAGCTTGCGGCAAGGCCCGCGTCATGGCCCATCATCGTCCGCTGAAGCAAGAACCGACGGAGATGGGAGGCACGAAATGACCGAGCATGCGGTGGTGATCGCTGGAGGGGGTCCGACGGGAATGATGCTGGCGGGCGAGTTGACGTTGGCGGGCGTCGACGTCGCCATTGTCGAGCGGCGCGCCAGCCAGGAACTCGTTGGATCGCGCGCCGGCGGTTTGCACTCACGCACGATCGAGGTCTTCGATCAGCGCGGCATTGCCGACAGGTTCCTCGCCGAGGGGCAGAAGGCGCAGGCCGTCGGGTTTGCCGGGGTGCATTTCGATCTCAGCGGCTTTCCCACCCGCCACCCCTACAGTCTGGGGCTGCGGCAGCACCACATCGAGCGGATCCTCGCCGGCTGGATCGACGAGCTCAAGGTGCCGATCTATCGCGGCATGGAAGTGACCGGTTTCGCTCAGGTCGACAGCGGCGTGGATGTCGAAGTGAGCGACGGCCGCTCGCTGCGGGCGCAATATCTCGTCGGGTGCGACGGCGGACGCAGCCTGGTCCGCAAGGCCGCGGGCATCGCGTTCCCGGGATCGGACCCCACAATCAGCAACCTGATCGCCGTGGCCGAGCTCGCCGAGACACCGTCGGAATGGGGCATCCGCCGCGACGCCCTCGGCACCCATGCCCTCGGCCGGGTGGAGTACGAGATCCGCAACGGCGAGATAATCTACGCAGATCACGGACCGGTCGGCGTCCTCGTGACCGAAGAGCACGTCGGAGAGACCACCGAGCCTACCCTCAGCGATCTCAGCGCGGCGCTCATCAAGGTCTACGGGACCGATTACGGGATCCACTCCCCCACCTCGATTTCCCGGTTCACCGATGCTGCGCGGCAGGCGGTCTCCTACCGCAAGGGACGCGTGCTGATCGCGGGCGATGCCGCGCATGTGCATCCGCCCGACGGTGGCCAGGGTCTCCAGACGGGCGTGCAGGATGCGGTGAACCTGGGATGGAAGCTGGCGCAGGTGGTCAAAGGCGTGTCGCCGGAAAGCCTGCTCGACACTTACCACGCCGAGCGCCACCCGATCGGCGCCCGCGTGTTGCGCAACACGATGGCGTCGATC
>DASZGZ010000043.1:0-41415 GCA_035938355.1 Acidobacteriaceae bacterium | reverse complement strand
CGATCGCAAACGAAGGAAAGACGCTCGCTGAAAACAACAACCTCGCCCCGCTCGCCGGCACCAGCGGCCTCGCGCTCGCCCGCGAGATCCGCGACCACCGGCAGGAGCTCAACTTCCTCAACCTCGCACCCGCCATCGCGCCGCGCCCCGTCTTTGTCATCACCGCCAGCGAGGGCCTCGCCCCCTCTGACCACGCGTTGGTCGAAGCGCTCACCAAGGCCGGCGACACCCACGTCACCGAACGCCACTGGGACACCGACCACAGCTACTCCGGCCAGCGCGCTGAACTGGCGGACGCCATCCTCCACTGGACTGTGAACCTGCCGCACTGATCAAAGAAAGAAATATGTCTGTCATCCTGGGCGCAGCTCAGGACCTGCAGTTGGTTCCGGAAGGAAATTTATTTCGCCTGAGGTTGGGCAGTCTTCTTTGTCGGCGTAGGCGCATCTGGAAACCGCTTGGAAAGCTCTTCCGGATCGGGCAGAGGATCATTCACCAGCAGCGGCTTAACCCAATCGGGAACGACGTAATCTCTGCGGTCAAGCTTCCAATGTGCTATCTGCTTTCCAGTGTCTATATCAAAGCGGGCACAATTGTAGTTGAAATCTTGCCCGCGCGGCGGAGCAATGTGAAATGCCGCTTCCTTGCTGCCGTTCAGAAATATCCAGTCCCAGATGACGAGGGCGGTCGCAGGGAATCTCCGAATGACGCGACCATCGCGCCAGATACCTAGTTCCTGAGCGACCGGATAAGAATCGTTTGAGTTTGCCTGGAGGGGGTCGAGCATTTGGTCGGCAAGCCAGCCGACGGTTCTTCGGTCCGGTGCAATCTTTATTGCTTCAAAGCCGCCGCCTGCTTGCCATGGCGTAGGTCGGATCGTGTAATTGCGACGATCTGCGGTAATGATGTGCAGCGATCCTTTGTTGTCCGCATAAGCTCTTGTTACGGCAGAAGAGGTTTGAGCACAGGTCGGAATCCAAACTGAAGCAAGGCACAAGATAGCGAACAACTTTCGCATGGAAAGATGATACTGTGGGGCCCCGCGCAAAACCCCGCACGACCTTCCGTCAGCCGGCTTCCAGATTTCCCAAATTTTTCTGTTAACTCCCCGCCCCCTTTTTGCGTTGTATGGATAAACGCAGCAAGAACGACGAAAGAGGGTAGAGAAATGGAAGGTCCGCTGTTTGTCTGTTTGTTGATAGGCTTCATCGCCTGGCTTATCTTTACTTCCATCCGGCGCGTTGTCATGGCGCGGCTTCAGGCCACCCTCCAGGCCAAGCTCCTCGAACGGATCAATTCGCCGGAAACGCTGCTCACCTACGTCTCCACCGACGCAGGCCGCCAGTTCGTCGAAGCGCTGCGTCTTGAGCGCGAGAGGGAACCGCGCGCCGCGCCCTTACGTAGCATCCTCATCGGAGTGCAGTTATCGATCGTGCTGATCGTCTTTGGCGGCGCGCTACTACTGCTGCATGCAAATCGCACGCTTTCCGATGACGTAGCCGTCGTGATGGGCACACTTGCGATTGCGTTGGGCATCGGTCTCGGCATTGCCGCCGCAGCAACCTACGCTCTCTCGCGAAGCTTTGGTCTGGTGGATAACGGTCCCCGCTCGTAAGCAAACATGGAAGCCATTCTCTTCTTCGCAAATTCGAGCGGTCCGAACATAACGGCAGCCGCCATTGCGGCGAGTGCTGCTGCCGCCGATGGAAACGCCCGGGACAGCACCGCAATGGATGAGCAGCAATTCCAGTTGCTTTACGATGCCACAGCGCGTCCCATCCATGCCTATCTCATCGGCGTCACCGGGCAACGGGACATTGCCGACGACGTCCTGCAGGAGACCTACTTCCGCTTCCTCCAGCGTCACCCCGCCGCCCTGCCGGCCGCGGAAACGCGCCCCTACCTCTTCCGCATCGCCACCAACCTGCTTCGCGATCGGTGGCGCCGCAGGCAGGAATCTCAATGGCCAGAGGACTTTGATCAGTCCCACGCCTGCGATGTCGAAACGCAGCTCGACGTTCGCCACGTCATGCAGGCCCTGAAGCCGAAAGAGCGCGAACTGTTATGGCTCGCCTACGTCGAAGGCATGAGCCATCAGGAGATCGCCATCGCCACCGGCCTCGCCGCTCTCAGCATCCGTCCACTGCTCTTTCGCGCGCGCAAAAAGGCCGCCAGGCTTCTCCGGCCGGAAAGGAAGACATCATGACTCAGGACAATTGCGAACACGAGCCGCTAGTCGCCGCTGCCACCCGCTCAGGAAGCTGGCCGGCCGATCTGGAGCATCATGTCGCCGCGTGCGCGTCCTGCGCGGAGACAAAGCGAGTAGCGCAGCTCTTCCTCGGTCACGCAATCACCACGTCCGCGCAAAGCAGTCCTCCCTCCGCCGGCATCGTCTGGCACAAAATGCAGGCGCAACGGCAGCAACTCGCCCTGATACGCGCCGCGCGCTGCATGCTGCTGCTGCGGATCCTCGCAGCCCTCTACGCTGTCGCTCTGGCCGCATGGTACCTGCCCCAGCTCTGGCAAAGGCAGCCGGCGCAGCTCTCCACAATGCTCAGCTCATTCTCTGGTGGAATGGTTTTCACAGGTGTTGTCACTGCGGTAGTAGCAGTTGTACTCGGGTCCTGCTGCTTGGTCCTCCTGGGCAGCAGGGCCAGCTTTAAGTTGCGCACCTGAGAGGTCAGAAGGCTATTCCGTCGCGACCGATCGAAGCGTCGGCTTCATGATTCTCAACACGGGGCGACCGTCAACATTCTCGAGCGGGAAATAGACAAGGTGCGTCTTCGGATCCACTGAGACCGTGTGAGCATGAGGCATATCGAACGAGTCCAGCAGAACTAGGCCGGTGCCCTTGCGCCCGAACACGGCGACCCTGCCGGACTCTGCCGAAACATACAAGCGCTTCAAACCTGGATCATATGCAAGCACATCGGGATCGTCGCCTACCTGGTAGGTCGAGAGGACCTTCATCCCATTCAGATCGACCATCGCGAGCGTGTGATTCTCTTCGCCGGCCACGAAGGCGATATGGCTCGCGACATCCAGCGCAATGCCATGAGGGTTTTCTATACCCGCGAGTGGCACCTGCCGGATGATGCGATTCGTCTCCGGATCGATAATGGCGAGCACATTCACGCCATGAACGGCGACCACGATGTGACCCGAGACCGGATCGTAAACCGTGTTTCCCGCGCCGCCACCAAGACGGATGTTCGTGATCAGCTTGTTGCTCGCTGCGTCGATCACCGCGTCCACGCCGCCGTGTTCATCGGAGACAAAAATCCTGTTTTGCTTTGGCGCATAGGCAAGGCCATCGGGATAGACGATGGGACCGGCGCGCCCCACAATCTTCAACGTCTCAATGTCGACTGCCACGACCTGATGCGAGCCGGTAGCGGATGCATATACACGATGGATCGCGCCGGCCACGGTAACGCCATGAACTCGAGGAAACCCATCGAGATTCGCGACCACCTGCCTCTTCGTAGTATCAAAAATGACCAGTTGATCCGCGTTCATGTGGGCGATGTATAAGCGCCCGCTCGACGGATCGAAGCTCTGGTAGTCGAACCGGACCGCGGGCCCCGGCATTGGGACATCCGCAACCTTGGTCAGGACGCTTTCGACTCGACCAGGGGACTGCGCATGCGTTAACGAAACGGAAAGAAAAAGAAGCGCGGCCACCGCGCCAGCAAAACCATAGACAACACGATCAAGCCTCACGTCAGGCATCCCTCTTTCGAGGCGAATGGCGCCTCAGTTAAAGAGTGCTCCCAGAAGTATGAAGGAGCACTTAAACCGGCGGCGTCCCCTCCACCATCTGCACCCCATCCGGCGGCGTGAAGTGAAATGCATCCGCGGCCAACGCCGGATTCGCCTGCTCATGCTCGAACACAAAGCTCGTCCGCGAACCGTCCAGCTCCTCGAGCGTCATCCGATGAATTGTGCCGTCGGCGGTGACAGTTACCTCGAGCGACCGCACCCGCTGCTCCATCCCCTTCGGCACGCCGCGCAGCCGGAACATGCCGCCATCCGCCGGAGTCATCGTCAGGCCGTCCAGCTCCTTCGTCAGTTGCGCATGCCCCAGCAGAAAGCGCAGTGGCGACCGCAGATCGTCGAGCTTCTTCGCAGGAATCTGCTGCACCTGCGCATCCCCCGGGGTATAGAACCAGCCGTACTTCCCATCCAGCACAAACACCTTGCCCCGTGGCTCGGCATAGTTCCAGCGCATGCGCCCCGGCTTCTCCAGCAGCAGCACGCCGCTCTCGTGCCGGTCCATTCCCATGCCCTGGTAGGTCTCGGTAAAGTCCACCTGCAGCCGCTTCAGCGTGTTGTAGTGGTGATCCACTGTCGCGGCAAGCTCGGCCGCCGCCGGCGCAAGCTTCTGCGCGCCCATGGGCAACGAAAGCAGCATCGTCAGAAACACAAAAGGCCAGCAGAGCCGCTGGCCTTTTGAATATTGCCCAAACCTCACGAGATCGGAACCGTGCAGTTGGTGCCCCCCGCCATATCGGCCTTGATCTCGCCCGACATATCCATGCAGAAACCGCGATGTCCCGTCTTGCCCACCGTCTGCGGAACGGCTGTCACCTCGTAGGAGGTAAACATGTCCTGATTGTTCGCGTTCTGCGTCTTGGTGCAGTTGGTGATGGTGAAGGTATAGCCATCCTTCTGTCCCGTCGCCAGCGTCGACTGCAGCATCTGCGCCGCCTGCGCCGTCGGCGGACCGGAACCTGCGGAGCCTCCCAGCGCGCCAATCGTGCACGCATATCCATTCGCAGGGAAGTTCGTCTGATATTGGACTTCCGCGGACTGGATCGCGCGCAGCGATGCTAGTGCCGACGTCTCATGTGCCTGGATTGTCATGTTCAGCAGGCTCGGAATCGCGACAAGCATCAGGATCAGGATCACTGCCATCACGATCAGCAGTTCCATCAGCGTGAAACCAGCTTCACTATGCCGGGGACAGCCCTCTGTCGCCGGCTCTTTCCACCACTTCTTCATGACACGACCCTCTAAAGTTCTATGGCGCACCCGCACCGGCAGGCACTGCCGACCGCAGAGTATCAAAATCCCGGTGGCACCGGAAATAAGCCTGAGTGTGCCTCAGAAAGACGCAGCCCAACCCCATTCCGCTCACCAAGCAAACTGGAAGATCTGCGGTTCTCGGGCATCCTCAGCACACTCGGCGTGAGCGACCAAAGGAAGCGACGACCCCGACGGAACGCGCCGCAGGCGCCTTCGCCTGGACGGCGAGTCCTTAGCAGATCAGGTCGCCGCGCCCCACGCCCCGCCGCGTTCTCGCGCGATCGCTCCCAAATTCGCCGCGGCTTCGCATGACCCGGCCCCTTAGCAGATCAGGTCGCCGCGCCCCACCTTGATACCGTCCAGCCGCCCCAGCATGGTCACCGCGATCTTCTCCGGATCGAACAGCTCCCGCGCCAGCGTCATCGCCTGCTCTGCAGTCACGGCTTCGACTTGCTGCATTACCTCGTCGATACCGAAGAAGTGATCGAAGTACATCTCCTGCCGCGCCAGGTTGGACATCCGCGCCCCGGTGCTCTCCATGCTCAGGATGATGTTCCCCAGCAACTGATCCTTCGCGCGCCGCAACTCGTCCTCCGGCATCGGTTCCTGCTTCAGCCGCCGGAACTCGTCCGTCACCAGCTGAATCACTTGCAGTGCCCGGTCCGACGATGTGCCCGCATAGACGCAAAGCATGCCCGTGTCCTTGTAAGGATTCAGGTCGCTGTAAATCGAGTAGGCCAGCCCGCGCTCTTCGCGCACGGTCTGGAAGAGCCGCGAGCTCATGCCGCCGCCTAGCACCGTGTTCAGTACCAGCGCGCAATACCGCCGGTCGCTGGAGATGGGCAGGGAAGGCACGCCCATACATAGCTGCACCTGTTCGAGCGCCTTTTTGTTCCGCAGCACGATCTTCGCGCTGGTGCTCGGCGGCAGGTTTGCATCCTCGGGAACGCCGCCCGGCATCGTCTCGAAGCGCCGCCGTACCTCATCCACAAATCGCTGATGGTCCAGGTTCCCCGCCGCGGTAAAGACGACATTGCCGCCCCGGAAGCGATCGCTGTAGTAGCCGAACAGCTTCGCCTGCTCCAGCCGGCCTACCGTCTCCTTCGTCCCCAGGATCGGCTTGCCCAGCGGGTGGCCCCTCCAGAAGTTCTGGGTAAAGATCTCGTGCACCAGGAAGTCGGGGTTGTCCTCGTCCATCTTGATCTCTTCGAAGATCACGCCCCGCTCGCGCTGGATGTCGCCCTCGGCAAAGATCGGATGCAACACCAGGTCGCTGAGCACGTCCAGTGCCGTCGGCACATGCTCGTCCAGCACCTTGATGTTGAAGCAGATCGTTTCCTTGCCGGTAAAGGCGTCCAGGTTTCCGCCGATCGCGTCCACCTCGCGCGCAATCCGCTGCGCCGTCCGCGTCTCGGTCCCCTTGAAGACCATGTGTTCCACAAAATGCGAGATGCCGTTCAGCTCCGCGATCTCATGCCGTGAGCCGGCCCGCACCCATACACCCATTGCAACCGAGCGCACGTTCTCCATACGCTCAGTCAGGATGGTCAACCCATTCGGGAGGACCGTTCGTTCCACACTACGTTCGTTCAACATAAATTTCGCCGCTCAATCCGTTAGGGGCTGACACAAGTCCGCGCAAAGCACGTACGTGCCATTCAGCCGATGCTGGAGCATCTGATCCTCACACCTCGAGGAAAAATGCTCTATGCTTGCCTGTTGCCGGACTTTGTCTCGATGCCGTTTAATCCCGGATTTCCGTCAGAGCCTCTGCCTGAACCACCTTCCGGGCCAACGGGGGAGAGCTTCTTCATTTTAGACTCTGACGGCCCGAAATCGGTTCAAACCGCTGCCCCATCCGCGGTGCAACCCCTGTTCGGCCTTTCGATTGAGCAACTTAGCGAGCTCATGGCCGGCCTCGGCGAGCAGAATTTCCGTGCCCGTCAGTTGGCCCAGGCCCTCTATCGCGACCGGACCCCCGACCTCGACACCATCACCACCCTGCCACTCGCTCTGCGTGAAAAGCTCGCCGCCGCGGCCTACGCGGTCGGCCTTCCGCCGATTCTTCAAACCTTTCGCTCCATCGACGGCACCGAGCGCTACCTCATCGGCGCATCCGGCAACCAAACTGTCGAGACCGTCTGGATGCCCGATGGCGACGGAGCCGAAGACAACGACGACGAAGCGGACACCTCACCCGTTCGCAAGCGCGCCACCATCTGCGTCTCATCGCAAATCGGCTGCGCCGTCAACTGCCAGTTCTGTCTCACCGCGAAGCTTGGCATCGAACGCAACCTCACCGCTGGCGAAATCGTCGGGCAGGTCGTCGCTCTCCTCCGCCGCCATCAGGTCGAGCTTGGCCGCGATCGCATCAACCTCGTCTTCATGGGCATGGGCGAACCCTTCCTCAACTACAACGCATTCATGGACGCCGTCCGCCTGCTCGTCGACGAAGTCGGCCTGCCCCCCTCACGCATGACCGTCTCGACCAGCGGCATCGTCCCCGGCATCGAGCGTTTCGCCAAAGAGACCGTCCGCCCCCGCCTCGCCATCTCGCTCAACGCCTCCAACAACACCGTGCGCGAAGCCGTCATGCCCATCACGCGCAAGTGGCCGATCGAAGCCGTCATCGAAGCCGCCCGCAGCATGCCGCTCGGCCCGCGCGAAAAGATCACCTTCGAGTACGTGCTGTTAGGTGGCGTCAATGATTCGTTGATCCATGCCGATGAAGTCGTCACCCTCGCTCGCCGCGCCGGCTTCCCATCGAAGGTCAACCTCATCGTCTGGAACCCTGGCCCCGGCATTCCCTATCACCAGCCGAAAGGCGAAGACGTAGCCCGCTTCCAGCAGCGCCTCATCGCACGCGGTGTCCCCGCCTTCATCCGCCGCCCCCGCGGCCGCGACATCTACGCGGCCTGCGGCCAGCTCAAGAAAACCACCGAAGCAAATTCCTGAGCACGATCCGTTACCACGCATGCGATAGATTGGTTGCGCCATGCGTCCACTCGCACTCCTAGCGTCCATCCTTGTGTTCGCCGCTTCCGCGGTCGCGCAATCAACAAACACCAGCCGCTGCACCAACCTCCAGCAGCTCCAACTCGACCACGCCCACGTCCTCTCGGCAGAAGTCGTCCCCGCTGGCGGCTTCGTCGCGCCCCCGCGCCCCACCGGTCCCAATGAGCAGATCCCGCTCTACAAACAGCTCGCTGCCTTCTGTCGCGTCGAAGTCCAGGCCGCTCCCAGCGACGATTCCAATATCCAGATCGAGGTCTGGCTCCCCGTCTCCAACTGGAACCACCGCCTTCACGGCATCGGCAACGGAGGCTTTGCCGGCGAAATCGACTTTGAAGGCATGGCCCGCGCTCTCGACAGCAACAGCGCAACCGCCGGCACTGACACCGGCCACTTCGCCGATGGCATAGACGCTCGCTGGGCCCTACACCATCCGGAAAAGATCACCGACTACGGATGGCGCGGTATCCACCAGATGACCGAGCAGGCCAAGGCCGTCATCGCCGCCTACTACGCCACGCCTGTCGCGCACAGTTACTTCACCGCCTGCTCCGACGGCGGACGCGAAGCGCTCATGGAGGCGCAACGCTTTCCCGCCGACTACGACGGAATCCTCGCCGGCGCCCCCGCCTACAACTGGACCACCCTGCTCACCAGCGCCGCCATCGGCATGCAGACCTTGCTCGCCGATAACGCCAGCTACATCCCCGCCGCCGATGTGCCGCTCATCCACCGCGCCGTCCTCGCCCAATGCGACAAGCTCGACAAGCTGCCCGGTGACGTCAACGACGGCATCGTTGACGATCCGCGCATGTGCCACTTCGACCCAGCACGCATCACCTGCAAATCGGAAAACGGTCAGCACTGTCTCAGCGCCGCGCAAGTCAAGTCACTCAAGACTCTTCTCACCGAACGCAGGGTTGGCGACACCGCCATCCCGCCCATCATGCCCGCCGGCGGCGAGCTCGACCCCAATGGCTGGCCTTCATGGATCACGGGCAACGAGCGAGGCAAGTCCGCCATGGCCGGCTTTGGCAGCGGCTACTTCGCCAACATGGTCTACAGCGATCCCAAGTGGGACTTCCGCACCTTCGATCCTGTCGCTGGCCTCGCCACCGCACGCGAGAAGACCAGCGAAGCACTCGACTCCACCAATCCCGACCTCAGCGCCTTCGCGAAGCGCGGCGGCAAGCTGATCATGTATCACGGCTGGGCCGACGCCGCCATCAGTCCGCTCTACTCCATCCACTATTACGACGAAGTGCAGCAGAAGCTCGGCAAGGACGAAACCGTCAGCTTCACCCGCCTCTATCTCATGCCTGGTGTCAAACACTGCTTCGATGGTCCCGGCCCGGACCGCATCGGGCAGTGGGGCCTTCCGGCTATGAAGGATTCCACCGCCGCAAACAACGTCATCCACGCCTTGCAGGATTGGGTCGAAGATGGCAAGGCGCCGGAAGCCATCACCGCCACCAAATACGGAGAGCTGCCCGACCACAACGCCGACCCGCACAAGATCCTGATGACCCGCCCCATCTGCCCGTACCCGCAGCAAGCGCACTACAAGGGAAAGGGAAGCGACAAGGACGCCGCATCATTCATCTGCCAGTAAGGTGGCGGGGACAAGCGCGTCTGCGCGGTCAGAGAACGATCAGGTTTGAAGGACTCTCCGGTGAAACCGCGACAGCCTCGTTCGCGGGAAGCGGTTTCAGCAGTGGCCAACCCTTGCGCAGCACATATTCCAGCCACGCTCCGGCAATCTGCGAAGTCAGCACCGCCGCCACTACCAGTGTGGTGTAGAACTTCGAGCTGATGATCCCGGCGTCGAAGGCCACGCTGGCCAGCACGATGCCCGGGCCGCCGCGCGCATTCGTCGTGATCGCCAGGTTGATCAGGTCCAGTCCGCGGAAGCCCGCGAACCGCCCGGCAAGCGATACGGAAAGAACCTTGATGAGGCAGCTTCCTGCAAGGAACGCGACCATCATCCACAGCGACACGCCGCGAATCAGGTCCAGTTTCAGACCGACGATCGAGAAGTACACCGGAACGAAAAACGCGAAGGACATCTTGCGGATCGACTCCAGCGCATCCGCGAAGATTCTTCGCTTCTTGTGCACCACGGCGAACCCGGCCAGGAATGCCGCAAAGACCATGCTGACGGCGAGCAATCCGGCCACCACGCAGTAGGTCAGCAGGACCGCCATCGCGTAGCCCGTCGGCGAGTGCCGGGCCAGCACGTTGAACCGCGCCTTGTTCAGCCGCTTGATCACGCGGGGAACGATGGTGAGCCCCAGCACGAAATATGCCATCGTCGAGAACAGGTGATACGACATCGCGCGCGGACTGAGTGCCGCTTTTCCCGCCATCGCCGTTGCTACAGCCAGAGCGAGCCACAGGACGATATCCTCGAGCACGGCAACGCCAAGAACGAGCCGCGCGAATCGGGTATGCAGGATCTTCAGATCGGCAAAGATCTTTGAGACCACGGGGACGGAAGTGACCGCGACGCCGACCGCCAGAATGATGATCAGCGAAGCGCGGTTGCCATTTGGGCCGGCCAGCGAAGGCCGGATCAGCCAGGGACCCACTGCCAGCCCCACCAGAAAGGGAAGCCCCGTCCCGACGATCGTCAGCCAGCCCACTTCACGGCGTTCTTCCCGCGTAAACAGTTGCTGGGTCTCGGCGCCCGACAGGAACATCAGCAGCAGCAGGCCGAGCCAGTACACAAAATCCAGGATGTTCCCCTGGTGCTTCGCGTTCTCCATGATGTGCGAGATGGCGGGCAAGCGGCCCAGCAAAGCCGGACCCAACACGACCCCGGCCAATATCTCGCCCACCACCTTGGGTTGCCGCAGCTTCACAAACAGATAGCCCAGCAGTTGGGCGAGCCCCACCAGCAACAGAATCGCGAAAAGAACTTGAGTCAACTGGGCATTCGACATGGGATTACTCGCTCACCTGACGATATCTCTCATCTTCAATCTTCTTCCCGGCAGGGAGACCTCCCATTATCGCCAACGCGACGCGCAGCACCCGTCAACATAGCGCAGGAACATCCGTACCTGAGTTACACAATGGCCGCTTCGCCGGTAACCAGGCCCACTTTTCGGAGTGAGATGCAGCTTCGCCGCATGGTCAGCTGAACGGGTAACTCCCATCGCGGGAACGGCCACCGGAAATCTGCCATATTTCCCCACCCGGTTCGCTAGACTGGAAATAAGGGGTAGCAGCAGGAAAGCGATCGGCGACCCCAGAACATCTCCCGTAAGTCCTTCAGGGAGACGAATTTACAGCTAACCCCTGTGGAATGACGATTTTGATTATCGGAAGCCCGTCTATCTCATAGCAGCGACGATGGTTACGAACCGTTCTCCCGTGCCGGAGGGGGGAGGGGGGAGGGGGTAGTCAGGCAGTTACGTTGCGAATCGCATCGAGATCCGCGTCGAGCCCCAGATGCAGCAGCGTCTCAGCTACCCGGTCCGCGTTGTGGCGCAGCGTGTCGCCCTCCGCCGCGAAGTTCCCCGGGATCACCCGCACACCCAGCGCCTCGATGCGCTCGATGTCCGGCACAATCGGCGTCGCGCCCTCGCGCGCATAGTTGCGCAGCAGCGTCTCGCTTACCGGCGCGGTGTTCACCACGGCGTAGTCGAAGATCGCCTGCCCCGTGTGCTCGTAGATCTTCTCGATATGCTGTGAGGCCGTTAGCCCCAGGCTCTCGTTCGACTGCGTCATCAGGTTGCAGATGAACACCCGCAGCCCGTGGGCAGCCGCGAGGGCCTCCGGAATGCCCTTCACCAGCAGGTTGGTGATCAGGCTGGTGTAGAGCGATCCCGGACCCAGCGTGATCAGGTCAGCGCGCGCAATCGAATCCAGTGTCTCCGGCAGCGGTTCGGCGCCTGCCGGCTCGAGCGTCAGCTCGCAGATGCGGTGCTTGCTTGCCGTGATGTTCGTCTCGCCCTCGACCGTCGAGCCGTCGTCCATGCGTGCGGAGAGAGTCACGTTGGTTGTGGTTGCCGGATAGATGTGTCCCCGGGTCGCCAGCACCTGCGACGAGAGCTTGATCGCCTGCGCGAAGTCGCCGGTGATCTCGGCCAGCGCGGCGACAAAGAGGTTGCCAAAGCTGTGCCCTTCGAGCGAGGCCGTCTGGGAATCCCCGTTCCCGTTTGCCGCCGCGGCAGTTCCCGAAGAGAAACGATGCCGGAAGAGCCGCGACAACAGGGCCTCGTCGTCCGCCAGCGCCACCATGCAGTTGCGCAGGTCTCCCGGCGGCAGCATGTTGAAGTGCCGCCGCAGCCGCCCGCTGGAGCCGCCATCGTCGGTCACGGTGACGACTGCTGCCAGGTCACTGATCAGGCTCGGTACGGCCGCGGTGTCAGCCTCGGCCGGCTGTGGAGACGGAGCATAACGGCGCAATCCACGCAGCAGTGTAGAGAGGCCGGTGCCCCCGCCAATCGCTACCACGCGCAACGATGTCCCCCGGTGGCGGGGGTCGGCTGCCGCCTCCTGCTGTGCCAACGAACTGCCTGGAATCACCAGCGTCACTGCTGCGGTTCCTTTTTCTCACTAAACTCGCGAGCTATTGAACTTCCGGATAGAGCAGCTCGGTGAACCGCGGATCGTCTGCCATGTCCTGAAAGTCCGAGTCGACCCGCGCATGAATGCGGTTCTGCGGGTTCATGCTGATGGCTGCGGACAGGTGCTCCAGGCATTGCTCGGTCTGCCCCGTCATACTCTCCAAAATAGAGAGACCGTAGAGCGCGTAGTCAGTCTGCGGCGCCTTGGCCAGGATCGCCTCGAGCTGCTCCCGCGCCTCGTCATAGAGGCCGGTATTGAGCAGTGAGATCGCGTAATCGTACTGCTCCTCCGGGCCTGTGAACTTGCGCTCCTGCTTCGCTGCCTGGCGCCCGCAGGCTTCGAAATACACGCGCGCCCGCTCCGCGACTTCCGGCGAGCTCTGCTCGCTGAGCTTGCGGAAACCTTCGCGGGCTTTCTCGTACTTGCCCTCCTGCATCGCCTTCAGGGCCAATTCGTATTCCTGCATGGTCTTCTGCTGAGCCGGATCGGTCATGGTGCGTACCTTGCCCTGGATCGTCTTGGGACCGCGCGCCTTGGTTGTGCCTGTGCTTGCCATCGGTTGATTGTCCTTGAGTCACACCCACCTGCATTCGGGCAGGGGTTCACTGTGGCCTCTGTTCCAGCCGTTGTACACTCCCGACCCCAGGGTCCGTCAACCACACCACCGGGTCAGGCGCGCCTGACTACAGCCTATTTCTGCCCGTCTTCGCCTGGTAGAGAACCGGGTTCAGCTCGGGATCGTTGTACATCTTCAACTGTCTGTAGTGCTTAAAGTAGCGCTCGCCGGCGCATACCTGGCCCCAGAGCCGCTCGAGGCACGCGGCCAGATCTTCCCGCTGCTCCTTTAAGGCAGCGAACCGCTCCGCGTTCCGCTCGCGATGCCCCATCGGAGCGCCGGCACGGTCCATCTCCTCCTGAGTATGAAACAGTTTCAGCGACAGTATCGACAACCGGTCCATCATCATGCCGGGTGTCTCCGAGTGCTGCTCGCCATGCTGCAACCTTGCCGCATCCTGAAGCGCCGCCTCGCGGAGGCTGGAGAGCAGCGAGGCGTCGATCCGCTCTGTCGTGTCATTGCGTATCTGGTTCACGCGATCGATCTCGCGCTTGACCGCGGCGATCGCGGAGTCGTCCGCGGAAGGCCGACGGGCCTCGTCCTCGGCATGCCATAGCGTGAAGTTGGCCGCATGCTGCGCTTCCACCAGGCCCTCCAGCGATCCATCCTGAATCGACTCGGGCGGCGCCTGGTGCCACAGCCGGGTGCGCGCATCCTGTAGCTGCACGATGGCGCACGCGTCGACCAATGTGGAAAGTGTTGTTGGCATGGAACGGGAGCAGCGGCGATCTGTTGGTGAGCTCGCTGGGAATCGAACCCAGGACCCACGCATTAAAAGTGCGTTGCTCTACCAACTGAGCTACGAGCTCACAGTACCGCTCTGCTGCTAAATAACGGTAACACACGCCCGGGCGGTGATGACTTGCCCCGGGAAACAGCAAGGGCACCCGCATTGGGTGCCCTTGCTGTTCAGGCTTCGTCTCGTTACGGCAGGTAGTAGCGGATGGAGGTCTCGAAGATGTTGTCGGTACCCTCGGCGCCGCCGCCAGGGTTTGTCGTACCACCAGCGCCAGACCAGATGTTGCGCTGGAAGTAGCTGTATTGGATGCCCTGACGGAAACGACCCATGGGTCCGCGGTAGAAGTCGTACCAGTAGCCGGTGGCTAACTCCTGGACGTCCTTGGTCTGGTTGCCGCAGTTGGCGGGCGTCGACGGTGTAAAGCCGTCGCCGCTGTTCGGGTATGTGACCGTCGTGCTTGGCAACGGTTCGGTATTGCAGCCGCTCATGTTGGTAAGCGGCGAGCCGTAGCCAACTTTGCCGAAGTAGCGCCGTCCAATGTAGTCGCCGCCGTAGTTAAGGTACAGATTCAGGCGCTGGGTTGGGTTTGCTTCAATTGTTCCCAGTGCGTCGAAGTTATGCAGCACAGCGATCTGTGCATTGGGACGAAGTGTGATATCGGCGATGGTCGAAGAGCCGTAGCGCCCTGTTCCATCACCCCACAGGCCTTTTAGACCAACGGTGAGCTTCTTGTTGAGCAGCGTCGCGCGACCGCTGGCGCCAATGCCGCCACCGACCGTGCTGTCGTTGTACGCGCCTGCCGAGGTGCCGGTAACGGTCGTAACGCCGTTGACGGTGGTGACGACCATGTTGGGATAGATACGATCGCGGAAGAAGCGGGCAATGCCGAAGACCTCATAGTGGCCAAAGCCCGGCTCGAAGGCGACCTTCGCGATCATGTCCGGTGCGAGGTTGAACGAGTAGTTCGCGGTCGGGTTGAAGAGGCCGCCGCTGTTGCCGTCGGAACCGAGCAGCAGGTTGACAGGCAGGCTCGACCCGGCAGGATTGAGTGTCTCGGCATTTTCCGCCGAGGCGCCGATCCAGATCTTGTCCCCGAAGTCCCTGGTCACGCGGAAGCCATACTGCCGCGCCCAGACAAAGCCAGCGACGTACTGTGGGTCGATAACGGCGGGAAGGATTTCCGTGCCATTGTCCAGACCGTGGGTGGTTTCTGTTGCCAATGTCCACATCTGGCCTCCGCTGATGTTCCACCCGCTGTGGAAGGCGGCTCGTGCCCAGAGCTGGCGCTGGCGGACGACGTAGCTGTTCGACTGGTTGTTGTTGGAGGTGATGCCGGTTCCCAGCCAGTCCATTTCGTAGTAGCCGGTCATATCCACACTGGCCAGTTTGCCGGTTGCTTTGAGGGCCAGGCGGGATTGACGGCCCGATCCGTAGAACTCGCTCAGCTGCGCTGCATTCGAATGCTGAAGTGGAATGCCGGTGAACTGCGTGTTGATGTCGCCGCCGATGGCAGCGCTGCGATACACGGTCGCGGCTTCGATGAAGGAGCCCGTCGGCGAAATCGTAACGCCCTTGAAGTGGATCTCGTCAGGCTGTTCGATCTTCTTGGTCAAGTTCGTCTGCGTCTCCTGAATGGTCGACGCGAGAGAGGTGCTGGTTGTCTTCAGATCGCTGACCGCACCCTGCAGGTTTGAAACGGCAGTCGCATTCTCCGTGGTCTGCTGTTGCTGCTGCTGGGCCTGCTGTTGTGCCTGCGCTGCTGCTGCATTGGCGGCTGCGGCCGCTTGCTGGGCTGCCTGCAACTGCGCATTGCTGTCGTTCAACTGCTGTCTCAGCTGGTTGATCTGCGTCTCCATCTCATCGCGGAGCTGTTGAATCTGCGTCTCGACGGACGGACGATGTGCCGCTTTCGCTGCTGTCTTATGCCGGACAGTACTTTTACCCGTAGCGTCGCCGCTGGCAGCTGTCGTCTGCGCGTGGCCGGTCGCCATGGCCGACACGAGCACACAGGTCGCCATCGTCTTCAAATGGTTTTTCATTCAGCCTCTCTCCAAAAATTGTCACAAACCGGTTTCCCGAGACTCTAACTGCGGGCAGCGGGACACACGGGTGACACGTAGTCATAGGCTGGCAGCCAAATGTGAATGATTGGAGAATGCTGGTTGAATAGATGATGAGGAATTGATGAGCGCAGTGTTACCGCTGCAGCTGCGCTGCGTCTAAGGCGACCCGGCGCTGATCAAGTTAGCCAGCAGCCGGTATGCCCCCGGCACACCCTCCGGCGTCTGCCGATGGAGGGCAAAGGCAACGTAGATGTATTCGCCCTTGCCGAATTTCGCGTGCAGGAGGCCTCCGCGTTGGGGGTCCTGCCCGGGGTCGTGTGTCTCGGTTGGCGCTGCGAACTCGGGAGCCCACGAGCTCATGAAGGAGTGGCCCCGCTCCTCCGCCCAGCCGTCGAAGTCCGCTTCCGTGATCTGGTTCGGCGTGCTCAACAGCTGGTCCTTCGGATCGAGCAGCGCAACGGGCGCTCGCTCGTCCACCACCCGCTCGGGAATGCCCCTTGCGTTCAAATGCATCTCGTAGGGCGCGTAACCGTGGTCAAACTCCGTCCCTTGATACATCGCGACCAGGGTGCCGCCCGCATGTACCCAGGCCAGCAGACGCGCATTGGCAAGCGGCAGCGCTGCGCGGGCAGCGTAGGCACGGATGCCCAGAACAATGGTCTGATACTGCGACAGATCACCATTCAGGAGGTCCGCATCGGCAAGCTGGTCGACATGCAGGCCGAGCTGCTCGATGGCGCTCGGAAGCATGTCGCCCGTGCCCATGACGTAGCCGACCCGGCGGCCGCCGGCGACGCTTACGTTCACGCCGCGTACGTTCGTGCGCGCCTCGCGATACAGGTTGTACGGGATCAGCGCACCATAGCCAGCCGTTTCGTAGCCGACGGTGAACCGCTTATTGCCGCTCTCCGCTACTGCAGTGATGGGATAGCTGGCGGCTTCGAGCGTGGGTGCGTGCACCTGGAAGGTGAAAACGGCATCCTCTCCAGCGTGTAAATGAAAGTCCGCTGTCGCGGGCGTTGCCTGCCAGCCCTGTGGAGGCTCCAGCCGCAGCGTACCCGCGGCGGCCTGCGTTGCATGCAGGTGCGCCGGCACAGAGAGGTCGTGCCGTGTGCCATCAGTGGCAGAAATCGGTAATACGATCCAAGGCTGCCCAAGAGAGACAGACAGATCCGGGGTAACAACCAGCGGCGCATACACGGCACCCGGCCCCAGCTCGAGATGCATGGTCTGCACCGCCTGCGCCAGCCGCACAGGCACGCCATCGTAGTCGAAGATGGCGACGCCCGTTACCGGGTAGGGCGCAAAGGAAAGATTGCGGTATTGCGGCTCGGAGATGTCGTAGTAGGCCTGCTCGGTGGAAGGGCGGGAGAAATACGGGGCGGTGGGCGCAGCATCCTGAGCAACGGTGACATGAAAGACGGCGTCCCCGCTGGTGCTGTGAGGATCATCGAGGCCCGGTGCGCCCTCGCGCTCTACGGTCCAGTGTTCTTTTTGGGGGGTCTCGAGCCCGACCTTTCCGAGCTTGACGGCTTTGGGAGCGCGGATGTGCACGCGAACATGGAAATCCGAACCGGGCGTGACCTGCGCCGGCGTCGGCTGCGGAGTGGACGGGAGGGCGCCTCGCGGGCCGGCGTAGAGTTCGATACCGCGGGAGCTGTTTCCCGGAGTCATAAGCGCGGTTATGTCGATGCCAAGTGCCTGGACCAGCGCGTCATTTGCCTGCTGCAGCTTGATCTCAAGCTCGCGCTCAATAGAGGCCTTCTGCTCCGCGCTCAGATTGCTGGTCTTTACGTCGTCCAGCAGCTTCGACGTCCGCCGATACACGTCTCCAAGCAACGGCGCTGTTTTCTCTGGGTGATCCGGCGAATAATTCAGGATTGCCTGCGCCACGACTTCATGGATGCGCGACAGCGGCTGTTGCAGAAATGCGCCGTCTGGTCCGGCCAGCTTCGCCAGCCCAGGTAGCGAGGTGTCGACTCCATCGAAAAAGCTATCCTCGTCCGGCTGCGCAGGCACACGGGAGCCATAGCGGTGGTAGGCACTGGATGCCTCGCCGGGCAGGGGCACATTCGGTCCTTCATGCTGCGAACGCTGCTCGCCCAGACCGCGCCGGGCGATCTGGATATACGTCTGACCCTGCAACGCATCGCGTTCGCCCTCCTCGATAGTGATGTTGGTCGCTGGAATGCCGTTGATGTCCGTGTCATTGACGTAGTCGTGGAAACGAACGGGTGCGTACTTCCCGGTCGCGTAGTCGAACATGCCTTTCGGCGACAGCGAGAAGCCGGGCACGCGGGCGTAGACCTTGAGCGGTTTCCAGGGCTGAAGTCCTGCAGCGATCTGATCGGGGAAGACCTTTGGATCACCGGCAGCGTTGAAGACCTCCTGGGCCAGCATGCCGGCAACCTGGTGGTGTCCGTGACCGTCAGTCACGCCACCGACGAAGACCGAGCAAACCACCATAGGCCGGTACATGCGGACAGCGCGGACGGCGTCGTAGAGCACACGGTCGTGGCCCCATTGTCCGAGAGCCTCTTCGATGGTCTTCGAAAAGCCGTAGTCCGCCACGCTGCCCCAGTACTGCTGGTCGACTCCGTAATATTCATCCGCACGCAGCAGCTCATTGGTGCGGATCAGCCCCAGCGCGTCGTAGTCGTCTGCGGACATTGCATTCTGGCCGCCTTCGCCACGGGTAAGCGTGAACAGGGCGGTCCGCACGCCGAGCGCGCGGCTTTCATAGGTCAGCATTCCGCCGTCTTCGTCGTCGGGGTGGGCGACGATCATCATCAGGCTGGCGGTGGTATCCAGTCGCTTCAGGTTCTCGTAAAGCGCAGCAGCGCCCCGGTTCTCCGGCAACGGCATGGCCTCGATGCGGGCAGCAGAGGTGGTCGGCAGATCGGTGGCGGCAGTCTGCGCAAAGAGTGTGGTCGCCAGCAAGGCAGCCAGTGAGAAAAGGTGCGCGCGCCGTGGGTGCATGAGCTTTGAGTGTATCGTCCGCTCAGGAAGTGCGCGAGCATCCGGCGCAAGGAACGGCCGCCAGCTACACTGCGTGGAGCGGGTGTGGTGATCGCATGGCGCCCGATCTCAAAGCATGCCGACCGACCAAGCCACAACGCCGTCGCCCCACCTGTCGCGTGAGCTGGGGCAGGGCAGCGCGCTCGCGCTCAACATGCTGGAGATGGTCGGCGTGGGTCCGTTCATCACGCTGCCGCTCATCGTTGCTGCTATGGGCGGGCCGCAAGCCATGCTTGGCTGGGTCCTCGGCGCCTGCCTCGCGTTGTGCGATGGGCTGGTCTGGGCGGAACTGGCTGCTGCACTGCCGGAGGCTGGTGGGTCCTACGCCTTCCTGCGTGAAATCTATGGGCCAGGTCGGGCCGGCCGGCTGGTCTCCTTCCTCTATGTGTGGCAGTTCACGCTCACCGCCCCGCTGGTCATGGCTTCGGGAGCGATCGGTCTCGCGCAATATGCGAGCTACCTGTATCCGGCTCTGTCTATGCGGCTGGCGGCCTCTGGTCCGCTCCAGCACATTCAGCGCTCGAGCCTGATGGCAGTGGCAGTAGTGGCCCTGGTGGTGGTCCTTCTCTACCGCCGGCTGCGCGCCATCAAGCGGATGGCATGGGTGCTTTGGGCCGGAGTCATCCTGACCTTGGGGATTACCATCGTCGCCGGCTTCGCACACTTTGACGCGCGCCAGGCGTTCTCTTTCCCCGCGGGCGCGTTTCAACTCAATCATCGCTTCCTGATCGGACTCGGCGCGGCCATGCTGATCGCCACTTACGATTATTGGGGCTACTACACCATTGCGTATCTGGCAGGCGAGGTGCGCGACCCCGGCCGCACGCTTCCACGAACCATCATCGGCTCCATCCTGATTATTGCCGCGCTCTATTTGCTAATGAACATCAGCGTGCTGGGAGTCATTCCGTGGCAGGAATTCACGAGCAACCGTCCCAGCGCCAGCCACACCGCGATGGTTGCTGAGCTGCTCGGCCGTAGCTTCGGACCGGTGTGGGCGAAAGTGGGCGCATGGCTGGTTATCTGGACGGCTTTCGGCTCGCTCTTCTCACTGCTATTAGGCGCCTCTCGTGTGCTCTGGGCCGCGGCAGTCGAAGGGAACTACTTTCGGCCGCTGGCACGCCTGCACCCCCGCGGAGGATTTCCGGCAAACGTGCTTTTGCTGCTGGGCGCCATCGCGTGTATCTGCTGCTTCTTCGACCTGAAGGCGATCATCGCTGCGCTGGTGGCCCTGCGCATTGTGCTGCAATTTTTGCTGCAGCAGGTGGGCGTGGTGCTGCTGCGGCGACGACGGCCAGATATGCCGCGGCCCTTCCGCATCTGGCTCTATCCGCTCCCCGTCATTCTGGCAACGCTCGGTTTTCTGTTCGTGCTGGCTTCGCGGGCCCATGCCGGGCGAGAGATTGTCGCTGCCCTGGTCGTCACCATTTCCGGCGTGGCCATGTACCTGTGGCGCGCCCGTCGCGATGCTGCATGGCCCTTCGCCAAAGCCGCGAAAGAAACCCAGTAGAATCAGCTGTGTACGCGAAGAAGTCATCTGGAACTGCATGCCGCGCGTACTGTAACCGGAGCCTCTCGCAGGCGTCCAAGCTATCGGAGGCCGCCGCGAAGGCCGCCATCGAGAACAACCTGGAGAACACATGCTGATCCGTAAGGCCCCCGACATTCCCGCATCAGAGATTACTCCGAGGGCTGATTACCTGAACCGGCGCACATTCATGACCGGCATGGCGGCTGTTGGGGTGGCGGCGCTGGGGGCGGAGCGCATCACCCGTTGGGTCTCTCCCGGCACTGCGCATGCGGCGGAGAAGCTTCAGACAGTCAAGAGCGCGCTTTCTCTAAAAGGAGAGACGCCGACCTCGTATCAGGACATCACCCACTACAACAACTTCTACGAATTCGGCACAGATAAAGGCGATCCTGCGCGCAATGCGGGCGCCATGCATACGCGCCCATGGACGGTTCAGGTGACTGGCCTGGCGAAGAACAAAAAGACAGTCGACATCGATACGCTGTTAAAGCTGAGGCCGCTGGAGGAGCGCGTCTATCGCTTCCGTTGCGTCGAGGGATGGAGCATGGTGATTCCGTGGGCCGGATATTCGCTCTCTGAGTTCATCAAACAGTGCGACCCACAGCCGGGCGCGAAATACGTTCAGTTCCTCTCGCTGGCAGACCAGAAGCAGATGCCCGAGATCAATGAGTCGGGAATTCACTTTCCTTACTCTGAAGGACTGCGCATGGATGAGGCAATGCATCCACTCACCTTGCTCACCTTCGGCCTCTACGGGGAGACATTGCCGAACCAAGACGGGGCGCCGGTGCGTGTGATCGTGCCGTGGAAGTATGGCTTCAAATCAGCCAAGAGCATCGTGCGCGTTCACTTCACTGACAAGCAGCCGCCGACCACCTGGAACATGATGGCGTCGAACGAATATGGGTTCTACTCAAACGTGAATCCGAATGTCGATCACCCGCGTTGGAGTCAGAAGACGGAACGGCGCATCGGCGCTTCGCTCTTCAAGCAGCGCCAGCCCACTCTCATGTTCAACGGATATGGCGACCAGGTTGCGAGCCTTTACAAGGGAATGGATCTTAAGAAGAACTTCTGAGAGCACGATTGAGTTTTTCCATGCCGAATCGCTTTGTCATTGTCCTGAAGGTCCTGGTCCACTTTGCCTGCCTGACCCCGTTTCTGATTCTGGCGTGGCATACCTATCATGACCTCACGCGTCCGGGTGCTGTGGCTCTGCTGGGACCGGACCCGACTGCGACTCTCTCCCATGGCACAGGCTTCGCTGCACTGCGCATTCTGATCATCTCGCTGGCCATTACACCGGTGCGCCGCATCAGCAGGAGCCTCGGCTGGCTTGTGCGTTTTCGCCGCATGCTTGGCCTCTACGCGTTCTTCTATGCATGCGTTCATCTGCTGATCTACCTCAAGCTCTATGCCAACTTTGACTGGCCGACACTGCTGAATGATCTGAGTAGACGCCGCTACATCATCGTCGGCTTCTCTGCGTGGTTGCTGCTGCTGCCACTCGCACTCACATCGACGCAGTGGTCCATCCGCAAGCTGGGGAAGCGTTGGCAGCTGCTTCATCGGCTGGTTTACGTCGCAGCGGTCCTTGGCATCGTTCACTACTGGTGGATCGTGAAGACCGGCGTCCTCGATCCCTTGAAGCTCACGATCGTTTTGGCGATGCTGCTACTGGCTCGTCCGGTCTGGTCGTTCGTCGACACAAGAAGGCGGCAGCGTCGCATGGCCGCGGTCTGAGAGAAACAATCTTCAGGTTTAGTTGCTGGGGGCCGCATTTACCACCAGGCCGGAGACGTCTGTGCCATCCACTTCGAGCGCCTGCCCTGAGCTCGTGTATCCAGTGCGCGTTGCCGGATCATACGCATTCGATATTTGAACCGTGAACTTGCCATCAGGCACTGCGTTGAAGGTAAAAGTGCCGTCGGGCGCAGTGGTCGCGCTGATCGTGCCGGTGTCCCCTGAACTGAGACGGAGCTGCACCGATGCCCTGGACAGTGCATGGCCGTCCTGCTTCGACACTACGACGCCGCTTACAGAATGCATCCCGGCAGCAGGAACCTGGATGTCAACGCCCGGCAGCTCATCTCCGGCATGCACGTCGAGCTTCTTCGCGTGGCTGCGTTCAATCGTGTTGCCGTAATAGATAGGGAAGATCGATCGCGGGGCAGCGAAGACAATGTAGGTGCCGTCGGCCAGGCCGGTCAGACGAAACTGTCCTCGATCGTCTGTCTGCGCGAAGCCGGCGAAGCTCTGCTGCTGCGTGCCGCTTGCAGCCTGTGCGCTGCTATTCGACGGCAGGACGAAAGCCTGTAACGCCACGCCGGCGGCAGGCGCACCGTCGTCGAAGCTCACGGTCCCGCTGATGGTGGCTCCGCGATAGATCATCACCTGCACATTCGCGCTCTGGTTCGCCGCTACGCTGACCCGGGTCAGTTGAGCCGTGATGTGGTCTCGTTCTGCTTGCGTAAGGTTGTCAAGGTTGCGTATCAGCCCTCGAAACGGCTGAATATATCCCGGCATCATGATGTCCGCGTAGTAGTCGCCGGGGGATACGCCTGTGATCCGGAAGGAGCCATCGGAGCCGGTTGTCGCAAAGCCGCCGCGGCCGCCCAAACGCCCGGAAAACTGCCCCTCCTGCTCATCCACCGGCTGGAGACGGACATTGGCAAAGCGGGCGGGCTTCTGGGTGTCCGCGCAGTAGACATGTCCGGTTACGTTTCCCGTGTCGCTGCTTTGCGCGGCCGCGAAGGGCACGGCCAGTGCGGCAACCACCGTGACGAACAGGGAAGCGAGTTGCCGATGACTGCGCATTCCGTTGCTGTCCCCCGGCGGGCCTGCTTTAAACCTCTTCGATGCCGGCGAAGAGGTCGGTCTCATGCTGAAACCGTTCTGGGTGCCGCGCGGAAGCCAGCAGATAGCGCTCCTCATGTCCGTACTTCTCATACGCCTCGGCTGCGCGGCTCATGACGCTCTGCGTGTCGTGCGCCTCGATGGCCTGCCGCTTTACTTCCTGGAGCGGCCCGAGTTCCAGTTTGATGGATGCCGGAGTGCGCGGCGCCACGGCGGCCTCCTCCTTGAATTTCGAAATCGTAAAGTTCGTAGACGCGTAATAGAGCTTTTGCGGTGCCCATAGGGCGAGACCGTTCTTCAGCTGCTGCTGCGCGAAGTTGGTGCGGCCGCTCCAGTGAAAGGCAGCCGTCGCCGCAAAGCTCGCAACCGCGTGGTCGCGATGCAAATTTGGACCCCCATCGCCTCCGAAGGTGAGCACAATATGCGGGCGAAGTTGCCGCATGCGCTCCACCAGCCGGGTGGTGACCTCAGAGAGGTCGGATTGGATCAGCGCCCCGTCCGGATATTTCCAGACTTCATAGCGGGTCACTCCCAAAATGCCGCAGGAGATCTCCAACTCCGCGATACGCGCAGCCGCAAGCTCATCATCACTGCGGGCGTCGCCGCGATTGGATGCTGCACGGCCTTCGGTCAGGCAGATCACCGTTGTGTCGGCGCCGCGGGCGTGCGCCATCAGCAGCGCGCCGCCGAAACCGCCGCTCTCATCATCCGGGTGTGCCGTCACGCACATCAGGCGTAGGGACAAGCTGTTCTCCTTCAAGAAAGCTATCGATCGCGGTCGGATAATCCCAGGGTAGGGAACGCTGTGCGACGGGACGGAAGCTGAAGCGGTGAAGCGGCGTAGGGCCATGCTCGGCCAGCGCGCGCTTGTGCTCCGGTGTGGAATACCCCTTGTGCGAGTGCAATCCGTACTGCGGCCATTGCTCGTGGTATTCGCACATGCGCCGGTCGCGGTAGACCTTGGCGACCACTGAAGCAGCGGCAATGGAAATGGAGAGGGAGTCGCCATAGATAATGCTGGTTTGCGCGCATGGCAGATCGAGGCGCATGGCGTCGATCAGCAGATGGTCTGCGGCAGGCATCAGTCGCGCCACGGCGCCCAGCATCGCCAGCTTCGACGCCTGGTAGATGTTCACGCGGTCGATCGTCTCCGCGTCCACTTCTTCGATGGCGAAGCAGATGGCGCGTGTCTCGACCACCTTCGCCAGGCGTTCGCGATCCTCGCGCTCCAGTTGTTTGGAATCGCGCAGCCCGCGAATGCGACATTCCGGCGGAAGGATGACCGCGGCCGCGACTACCGGCCCAAACAATGCACCGCGACCGACCTCGTCCACGCCGGCCACCATCACTGCCCCCGCAGCGCGCGCCTGTTTTTCATAGCGCAGTCCGCAGTGCAGCTTCTTCAGCATGCGCATCTTGCGCGCAGAAGGAGAGAGCGAATCCTCTTCGAGCCGCTCGATTTCCTGTTCGCTTATGACCTTCGCCGGGGACATCTGCCCCAGTGTACGTCTGGAAGGCTTGTCGAAAAAAAGGCCCCGTCACCGGGTACGGCAACGCGACCCCTTGCGACTTAGGCGCTCAGCTCGGCCTCTTCCTTGCTGGCATCCTCGTCGTTGTCTTCGTCCGGCAGCAATCCCATGGCCTGCCGTTCGAAGAGCCGCTTGTAGACGCCACCAGTTCGCTGGACCAGCTCGTCATGACGGCCCTCTTCGACGACCGCGCCCTGTTCGAAAACAAGGATGCGGTCGAGCATCCGCACCGTGGAGAGCCGGTGAGCGATGACAATCGCCGTCCTGCCCCCATCCGCATCAAGGATGAGCCGCTCCATCGCTTCCTGGATGAGTGCCTCCGACTCAGAATCGAGGCTGGAGGTCGCTTCGTCCAGAATCAGGATCGGTGCATCCGCCAGGAAGGCGCGGGCCAGCGCCACTCTTTGCCGCTCGCCGCCGGAGAGCTTGACACCGCGTTCGCCCACCAGCGTGGCATAGCCCTTAGGCTGCCTCGCGATGAACTCATGCGCATTGGCAAGGCGCGCCGCGCGCTCGATCTCCTGCATCGAAGCGCCCGGCCGGCCGTACGCAATGTTCTCCGCCAGCGACCGGTGAAACAGCACCGGGTCCTGCGCGACCAGCGCGAGCTGAGCGCGCAGCGACACCTGCGTAGCGTTGGCGATCTCCTGTCCGTCGATCAGGATGCGGCCATCCGTCACATCGTAGAGTCGCTGCAGCAGCTTCACGAAGGTCGTTTTTCCGGAGCCGGAGTGGCCCACCAGCCCCACGCGCTCTCCCGCTGCGATGCGCAGCGAGAAATCGCGAAAGAGCGGTTCCGGCTGACCGCCGTAGCGGAAGGTCACGCGATCGAACAGCACCTGGCCCTCGCCGATCCGCAGCGGACGCGCGCCAGCGCGGTCTGCCACGCCCAGCGGATGCGTGTGCATCGCGACCATCTCCTCCATTTCATTCACGCTGCGCTGCAGATTGGCCACATGCTGGCCGACATCGCGCAGGTATCCGTGAACGACGAAGTAGCTGGTGAGCACGAACGTGACATCGCCCGCAGTGGCACGTCCGCTCCACCATAGCCACACCGCGCAGCCGGTCACGCTTGCGCGCAATACCAGCAACACAAGCTGCTGCATGCTGCCGCTCTGCGTACCGCGTACCCAGTGCCGTAATGTGCGTCGCCGCCATTTGCCCATGACGATGCCCAGCCGCTCGTCCTCGCGGCTCTCCGCGCCGAAGGACTTCACAACGGCGTTGCAGGTCACGGCATCCGCCATGGCTCCGCCCACCAGTGTGTCCTGGGCGTTGGAGAGCCGTGCGGCCGGCGCGACATAGTACAGCGACAGCCAAACCGAGAGCGCGACATATGCGACGGCACCCGCACCCACCACGGCGCCCATCGCCGGCCAGTGCCAGCCCAGCAGCACGGAGGAGCCGATGAGGACCAGCAGCGCTGGCAGCAGCGCCAGCAGCAGCGTGTCATCCATCATGTCGACGGCCCACATGCCACGCGTCACGCGCCGCACGATGGAGCCGGCAAAGTTGTTCGCGTGCCAGTCCGTGGAGAAGCGTTGCACTCGCCAGAAGGCATCCCTTGCGAAGCGAGACATCAGCCGGAGCGTCAGGTGAATGATGGCAACCAGTGCATAGTAGCGCCCTACCACCAGCACGACTCCGAGTGCGGCCATGCTGCCGAGCGCCCATAACGCTGCATGCAGCGCCTGCGCCTTCGCATGCGTCGCGTGCATGGACACGGCATCGACCAGCCGGCCGGCGAACAGCGGCATGAAGAGATCGGCCACCGTGGCCATAAGCATGGCTCCGGCAACGCCGGCCACCAGCCACGCCTCGCGGCGCCAGTGGCGGAAAAGAAAAGTCAGAACATCACGCATCGCATGATTGCTTCGAGAGGCTTTCATAAGACACTCGCTCAAGTGAGGAACGGCCATGGGCCGGACCTGAAAGAACTGCAACTTGGAAAGTGAGCCTCAGAAATGAAGCCGAACCCGATTCTGCAATGCAGAAAGGGAAAGGCCCTGAGGCGGCGCCCCAGGGCCTTCGCGAAATGCTGACGAAGACGCTAAGTGCGCTCCACTTCCTTCAGACGGGCAGCCTTGCCACGCAGGCCGCGGAGGTAAAAGAGCTTGGCGCGACGGACACGGGCCGAACGAACCTTCTCGACCTTGTCCACCACCTTCGAGTTGAGCGGGAAGATACGCTCCACGCCCTGACCGAAGCTCATCTTGCGGACGGTGAAGGATCCCTGCGGGCCATGCTTCTTGGCAATCACGATGCCTTCAAAGGCCTGCAGACGCTCCTTCTCACCTTCCTTGATCTTTACCTGCACGCGTACCGTGTCGCCGGGGACGAAATCGGGAAGGTCCGTACGCTGGAGCTTCTCGGCAAGGCGCTGCATTACTGGATGAATGGACATGACAATTTCCTAGGGATTAGTTCGAACTTCTAGTGTACACAACTTTGCCTCAATCCGCACCTGGAAGAAGACGCAACTGTGGAGGACTACACTGCGGTTCAAGCTCATGTGTATGCGATTCTTAGCGGGCCTCAGCCTAGTGTATGTCCTTCTCACCGGAACGTTTGTCGCCGCCCAGGCTCCGGCGGCCCCTGCGCCGGCCGGTACCGTCTTTCACGCCGGCACCACACTCGTTCTAGTCCCGGCACTGGTGCGGACAAAGTCCGGCGAGTTGGTCTTCACCTTGGGCGCTGACGATTTTTCGCTCACTGACGATGACGTCCCGCAGAAGCCTTCGCTCGAGCAGGACACTGACAGGGAACCGCTCGCGCTGGTAGTCGCAGTGGAGACCGGGGGCGCGGGCGCACGACATCTCGACGACTATCGAAACCTCGGCTCGACGATCGAAGCGTTGATCGGAGATGTCCCGCATCGTGTCGCGCTCGTCGGTTTCGACAGTGAACCCCGCGTGCTTGAAGACTTCACTCCTGACATTAACGCCATCGCGGTCGGCCTACACGATCTCGAAGCCGGAGACAGCGGCGCGGCAATTCTCGACGGTCTCAAATTCTCGGTTGATCAGTTACAGAAGCAGCCTCCGGAATATCGACGGGCCATTCTGCTGATTAGCGAAACGGTCGATCACGGCAGCCACATTGGACTCGAAGATGCAGTGCGCTCAGTCAGTGACACGAACACGGTGATCTACAGTTTCGGCTTCTCGTCCACGAAAACAATCATGAAGCCAAAGCCATCGCGGACGCCCGGTCACGGCGATCCAGGCCCTCCCGGTGGGTGCCTGGCGCAGGATCCGAATGAAGATCCATCCGAAGCGAAAGGTAAGTTAGAGAAGACCTACGACTGCATAGGTCTCCTGGCACCACCGCTTCGTGTAGCCAAGTTGGCAGCACTTCTGGCCGCGAGTGCCATACGCCGCAACGCATCCGAGACAGTCGCGCATCTCACCGGCGGCGAATACTACTCATTCAAAGACCGCAAGAGCCTGCAAAAGGGCATGCTGACGGTTTCCAATCACGTGCCCAATCGTTACACGCTCAGCTTCCGCCCGGAGGCGCCGCATCCGGGCATGCATACGCTCAAGCTGCAGTTGAAGGACTACCCGAATCTGCAAATCACCGCGCGGAGGAACTACTGGGTGGAGGATGCTGCAGCGGATCAGCCGCAGCACTAGTCTGCTGTGTGGCCCTTGTGCGCAGCCCGATCGAGGAAATTGCGATCAGCAGGACTCAGGTCTGCGTTCCTTAACAGATCAGGGCGATTGTGCATCGTCTTCAGCAGCGCCTGCTCGCGTCGCCATTTGCGGATCGCCGCGTGGTCGCCACCGCACAGCACCTCAGGCACGGCCAACCCGCGAAACTCTGCGGGCCTTGTGTAGTGTGGATAGTCCAGCAACCCACCGCTGCCATGTGTGGAGCGTGGAGCCTCTCCTTGCTCAGATGCGCCGGCATCAGCCACGCCGAAACTTTCGTAGGCAGATGAAGCTTCATTTCCCAGAACACCCGGAAGCAGCCGCGTCGTCGCATCGATGACGATGGCCGCCGCCAGCTCACCGCCGGTCAGCACATAGTCGCCTATCGACAGTTCGCGGTCGCAGAACAGCGTATTCACGCGCTCGTCCACCCCCTCATAACGTCCGCAGATCAGCACAACGCGCTCCAGTTGCGCTAGTTCGCGCGCAACAGACTGAGTGAAGCGCTCGCCTTGTGCAGAGAGCAAAATCACGCTCTCGCGTCCCGGATCGCGTTCGGTTTTGGGGCGCACGTCAAGCGACTCGATGGCTGCCGCCAGTGGTTCCGGTTTCAGCACCATGCCTTCGCCGCCTCCAAAGGGTCGGTCGTCCACAGTGCGATGGCGATCGGTCGTGAAGTCGCGGAGATCGCGCCGCTCACATTGGACGATGTCGTTTTCGAGTGCGCGACGCACGACGCCGTGCGTCAGAAAGCCGTCAAAAAACGAGGGAAAGATAGTGAGGATGTCAAAGCGCATCGCCGGCTTCGTCCTCCTCGGATGTCTCGTGCTGCTCAGCCCGCTCCTCAGCACTCAGCGGCGAGTTGATCGTCGTCAAGCCCGCCGGAAGCCGCATTCGCAGTACGCGCTTTTCCAGGTCAATCTGCACCATGTATGCCTTCGCGAAGGGAATGAGCAGCTCTTCGTTGCCGCGGTTCAGCACCAGCATATCGAGCGCGCCGCCTGTGCCTCGCGCCACATCCAACACCGGGCCAAGGTTAGCGCATGCGTTCGCCTCGTCGATCAGATGGCATCCGATCAGGTCCGCGACGTAAACGGCATCCTCGGCGAGCGGGGCGCGCTGCTCACGTGGAATCGCAACCTGATATCCGGCGAGCAGCGCCGCATCGGAGATCGAATCCACCCCTGCGAACTTCAGGACGACTCGGCCCTTATGCAGCCAGTGGCGTTCGATCTCCGCCTTGCGAGGCGCAGTTTTCCCATCTGGTGGCAGCAGCCACACGTGGGTGCGTTCTTTGAAGCGGTCAGGAAAATCTGTCAGGATGTCGGCGATTAGCTCGCCATGACGGCCCTGCGTACGGACCAGGTGCGCCAGCAGAACTAAGTCTAGCTCGCGATCTTCAAGAGACATGACCGCGGCGATCAGCCCGCCGTCGTGGACTCGCTGCCACCGATGGTGGTGCCGTCCGCGTCTTCGTCGTCCTCTTCATCTTCGTCTTCCACCACGTCGAGCTCGTAACGCAGATGATGACCCTGACCGACGGCAGAGAGAATCGTGCGCATGGAGCGTACTGTGCGTCCCTGCTTGCCAATCACCTTGCCCACATCATCCGGAGCGACGCGCATCTCGAGTACCGTCGTGTCGTCGCCTTCGTCACCCTCGACAGCTTCAACTGAGACCTCGTCCGGGTGATCTACCAGGGCGCGGGCAATCTGCGTCATCAACTCTTCTGCGGCGTCCAGCTTCTCGTCGTGGGTCATGAAACTCCAGCGTGTGGCGAAGGGAAGACCGCGTCCCGCGAAATGGCGAGACGCACATACAGATTGCTAGGCAGCCGGAGTGGACGCCGGAGCTTCCTTGTAGTCCTTGAGCAGCTTGGCCACGCGATCGGAAAGCTGCGCGCCGTTGCCGGTCCAGTGTTCGATGCGGTCCTTCTTCAGCAGCACGCTCGCTGGATTGGTACGCGGGTTATAGGTGCCCACCACTTCAATGGAACGGCCATTGCGTGCGCGGTCCTTCTCGATTACGACCACACGGTAGTACGGCTGCTTACGCGCTCCAAAGCGCGCCAAACGAATCATCAGCACAGGGTTCCTGTTCCTTTCAGCAAACTCTTAGAATCGTCTCGGGATGGTTCAGCGGCCAGCCGGCGATTGCCAGCGACGGCGATACGGATGAGGTCCCACCCGCACTACTCCCAACCCATCAAGTATGGCGAAATCAACGGTTTTCCGCAAGCCTGCGCCCGAAATCGCGATTCCTATTCGTTTTCATGCAGCCCGAAGCGATGCGACTCTTAAACTGGCCCTCCCGAGTCATGGTGCGTGACGGAAAGCTGTGCCTTGCTGCCGGCCCTTGCCGGTCAGCCGAGGTTGCCGAGACGCACGGTGTCGCTGGTCGATGTCTCCGGCAGCATGGCCCGCCGCTCTCGCAGCGCTCTTGCGAACTGAGAAACGAATCGCGCCTGACCGCATCGAAAGTTATATGGCTTCCTCAATTGCAGCGCATCTCGCCACTCGTCAACTCGGTAACTCAGACATGCACATCACCCGCATCGGTTTTGGCGCCTGGGCGATCGGTGGCGGCGACTGGCAGTTCGCGTGGGGCCACCAGGAAGATGCAGATTCGGTCGCCGCGATCGAACGCGCTCTGGATCTCGGCCTCAACTGGATCGACACCGCAGCCATCTACGGCCTCGGCCACTCGGAAGATGTGGTCGCACGTGCTCTGAAACAGTCACCGCACAAGCCCTATGTCTTCACCAAATCTTCCATGCGTTGGGACCGCGATCGCAAGATCTACCGGAGCCTGAAAGCAGCTTCGGTGCGTGAGGAAATTGAGGCATCGCTGTGGCGGCTCAAGCTCGATGTCATCGACCTCTACCAGATCCACTGGCCGGATCCGGTAGGGGAGATCGAAGAGGGCTGGGAAACCATGGCCCTGCTGAAGCAGGAAGGCAAGGTCCGTTATATCGGCGTCTCCAACTTCAACGTCGCGCAGATGGAGCGCGCCGCGAAGATCGCCCCGATCACCTCTCTACAGCCGCCCTATTCGATCATCCGTCGTGAGGTCGAAGCTGAGATCCTGCCGTGGTGCCAGAAACACGGGGTCGGCGTCATCAACTACTCGCCCATGGCATCCGGCCTGCTCTCGGGAAAAATGACTCCGGAGCGCATCCAGAAGCTGCCGCCGGATGACTGGCGGCGCAGGAGTGCAGATTTCAATGCTCCGAGGCTCGAGAAAAACCTGGCGCTGGTGGAACAGCTTCGCATCATCGGCAAAAAGCACGGAGTCGAGCCCGGGGTTGTGGCGGTGGCCTACACGTTGCACCATCCTGCTGTGACGGCTGCGATCGTCGGTGCGCGGCGGCCGGATCAGGTAGACGGCACGTTTTCCGCCGCATCGTTCACATTGAGCGAGAGCGAGTACCAGGAGCTGCGCAGCTTCGCGGAGAAGACGCTCGGCTGACTGGCGAATCTTCAGTGGGAAAGTGAAAGAGCCTGCCGTTTCGGCAGGCTCTTTTCACTTGATTCCGGAGGAGGGATTACATTGCTTCCAGATATTTGGGGAAGAGTTGGCCGGCACTTTCCTGGAAGAGCGTCGTCAGGTGTGCCAGCATCTCGCTGTAGAGAGCCGTCGCACGGTGTGCATTGACGGACGCGCCGATTGTCGAGTGGGACATAGCGTATTTAATGAGCGCCATCAGCACGCATAGGCGGATCTGGAAGGCATCGCTGCGCAGGCCCTCTAAGAGAGCTTCGTCTGGATCGGTGCCATGCTCGGCGGCATAATCCGCAAGCTGCACCAGCAGCGGAGCGTTGCAGTACATCGCCCACAAGCCGCGTGCGCCATCGATTCTCTTCCATATGTCGGCAGGGGTCGCTTTGATGCCGCCGCGATAGAGATACCGTTCAGAGACTTCGTCCAGGCCCCAGTCATTTGCCCGAAGCGCCGCAACAATCTCATCCCAGCTGCGCTGTTTCCGCTTTGCCTGCTGACGACGCCACACTCCCACAAATGCGAGGAGGGCCACGGCGAGCAGTATCTGGAATAGTGAGAACGTCATCTGCGTTCATTGCTCCGGGTAACAGATAAACGAGTACGTTTGGCTGACTCAGCTATTGTTACCAGAACTTCTTGCATTTGTGGAGTGAAATCTTTGCGTGGTGATTCATTTCGGGAAAAAGCCCAGATCCAGAATGCCAAAGTGAAGTTGTAGGCGGCAGACTGAATCTGCGAAAGTCTAACAAGATGAGCAATATAGGATGCCCTGTCCCCTGTCGCTAGGTGACTTGAACTGATCTGTATAAGCAGAGACGCCCCGGCATAAAACGCCAAGCCGGTGGCAAGCTGGAGCACATGGCTCTTCCATCCAATGCCTAAAACCTGTGCAAAACCTGCCAGTGCTGCAAAGACCAAAAGTTTGAGAATCGCCAATCCAAGGGTTACCTGCATGGATACCTGAACTAGGTGTTCGGTTCCACCGGCCTGAACCTGACGCGAAAAGCTCGCCGCAACGATAGCGCACAGCAAGACGGCGACAGTGGCAATCGGCAGGATTGGAAAGTGGATGGAACGCCTCGAGGGGCGCACCACGTTCTGACCAATCTCGAAGATGATCAGGAGCTGAAGGACGTAATCAAGAATGGTGACGATGAAGTAGAAGTGACGATACGCACTCACATGGCCGCGCAAAAACCAGCCGAGTGGATCCTCAATCAAATTCAGCAGGAGATAAAGGACAAAGATCGGATAGAGACGCGCTAGTCGTTTGCGGAAGATGACCAAACACAGCGCCGCCTGCAGGAGCAGGCCTACCGCAAAACCTACGGAATCAACGGTCAAAAAGCGCATTGCTCTCCGATTTCATCCCATCGAAGAGCATACGCTACAGTGAACTGATTCTTCGATTATTCGAAGGTGTCAGTGCTTGTCAGAAACTAGGACTTTCCGAGATCGCGCGGGAAAGGAAGATTGGGACTGAAAGACCTTCCGAGGTCACGAGGGAAGGGCAGATTCGGGCTGCCACTCGCGACGGATTTGCCGAGGTCACGAGGGAAGGGCAGGTTGGGGCTGCCACTCGCGACAGATCTGCCGAGGTCGCGAGGAAACGGCAGATTCGGGCTGCCCATCGCAACGGATTTGCCGAGGTCACGCGGAAAAGGCAAGTTCGGACTTCCGGCCGATACTTTCGCGTTAGCAAAGCACGGTACTACCAGAACGGCGGACAAGGCTGCGACTGACAGCAGCTTCATAGGAAGGGCCTCCCAAGGGTCTGTACTGCACGTGGCGTATCGCCTACGTATTCCGAACCTTAGCCGAGGTTGCCTGGCCTTGCTACAACTTTGGTGGAATTTAGCGTTGGAGAGAATGGTAATATTACCGACGTACCAAGTTATTCATTTCGCGCCGGGTAGTGTCGTTATCTATTTCGACCCCAATAGAGTGAAAGAGTCACATGTGCCCGTCGTAGTGCCTCTCCAGCAGGGTGTTTCGCTACTCTCTTCGTGGGATGGGCCTAGTCCGCGCCTTGCACTTATAGTGGCCCCATGACCCCCGCACTCTCGGCACAGGCACGAGCGGATGCCCCAGTTGAGCTGAGAAATGCCGTTCGCTTTCCGCTTCAGATCCCTCTGCGACTCTTTACCGCGGCTGGTGAGATCGCGGCCATGACGGAGAATATCTCCGCAACAGGAGTCGCATTTACTCTTCCCCGACCACTCGAAGTTCAGACGCAGGTACGCTTTACAATGAAGATGCCGGCAGAGGCCATGGGGACCCCGACAGACGTTGTGGTTCACTGCACTGGCCGTGTGGTACGCTGCAACACCAGTGACACCTGCTGGAGTGCCGCAGCGGTTATCGACGAATATTACTTCAGTCAGTAGAATTCATTATGAGCGCAGCCAAGCCTGACATGCTTGACGAGACCATTCCCGACGATCCGGTCGAGCCCACCACATCGACCGAACCGAACATCGTCCGCATTATTCTTGCGGATTCCCAGGCGATCTATCGCGTCGGCATGCGTAAGATCTTTGCGCTGGAAGATGACATTCGGGTAGTTGCACAGGTCGATAACCTCCAGAACCTGGAAGCGGCGATTCAGAGGTTTCCAACCGATCTGGTAATCCTCGAAGGCGGACTCATCTCGGGTACCACGGATGCTATCCCCGCAATCGTGCGGCGCAATCCGCAGGTCAAGATCATTATTCAGGCCGTTTCTACCGACGAGCAGAATACGGTCGAACTCTATCGCCGTGGCGTACGTGGCATCATTCCGCGGTCCATCTCGCCGGATCTGCTGGTTAAATGCGTTCGTAAGATCGCACAGGGAGAAACCTGGATTGACAACCAGTCGGTCAACTGGGTGATCGAGGCCTACCGCTCTCAGGCTACCGCACTAACCAGTCCCAAGAGCCAGCCCCGTCTCTCGCCCAAGGAGATGGCGATCATCACCTGCATCACGCAGGGCAAACGCAACAAAGAGATTGCCTACCAGTTGGGTACGACTGAGCAAGTCATCAAGAATTATCTGCGCAAGATCTATGACAAGCTCGGCGTCTCGGACCGCCTCGAACTGGCACTCTACTGCCTGCATCACCAGCTGCACAAGAAATTTGCAGATGGTGCGGTCAATGCTGAAGGTGGCGATGCGGTGCTCACCCCGGCGCCTGCACAACATTCCGCTCCTGCACAGAAATAACTCTCTATTGCGGAAGCGAACTTTCTGAAGCGCCTTTAGACACAGGTTCCCGCTTCGATTGTTTATCTGATTAACCCGCCTTTGCCTTGGGCGAAGATTGCGGTGCGCGGTCTTGTTGCCTCTCAGTCGTTATCGCCTCATCGAGCAGGTCGGTCAGCAATTGCACCCGCGCCGGGGCCATGTGATCGAAAAGATCGCGAAGCCGGCTATCCAGGGATGGGATGACGGACTCCACCAGTTCCCGCCCCTCGACGGTAATCTCAGTGAGCACAGCGCGACGATCGCGCTGGTCACGACGCCGTAGCACCAGCCGTTGCTTTGCCAGCCGATCCAGCAGTCGCGTGATATCGGGATCCGTCCCCGTCAACCGGCTCCCCAACTCCGAACAGGTAATGCCGCCAGGTTCCGCGTTGTAGAGAGTGCGTAGCACGTTGTATTGGGTGGAGGTCATGCCGCGGGCGCGCAAAACCAGATGGATCTCTCGCCGGAAATACTCAGTGGCTCGCTCCAGGCTGGCCAGCACGGCTTCCGCCGGATTGCTGGACAGGTGCGCTTCTTCGACGTCGGGTTCCAGCCTCTCCACTCTGACCTCCTTTCTCAAAACACCAGACGTTCAAATCAAGCTACGGCAGGTGGAAAAGAATTTGTTCTATCTGAAACCCATCTCGTACTCCACGATCGACCGCAATGGTCCACGGTGGTTAAGTCGCTTCTGGTTGTGATGCTTCGCCGGTCATCCGTGACCGGCCTGTGGCAGGGATGCGCATGAATTTCTTGAAAACGCCGGCTGCTATGCTGGCCTCTGTCTAGTGAATTTCTTCACTCCATTCCGCACCCTCACGGCCAAGCAACGTCATGCCTTTGCCGCATGCTTCCTTGGCTGGTCGCTTGATGCGTTCGATTACTTCATTCTCGTCTTTTGTGTATCCGCCATTGCGACAGACTTCAAGGTAGCCAAAAGCGCCGTTACCGAGGCGTATTTCTTGACACTCGCCTTCCGGCCCCTGGGAGCGCTCCTTTTCGGTTGGATGGCGGATCGCTTCGGGCGGCGGCCAACGTTGATGCTCAATATTCTCTGTTATTCCGTATTGGAACTGGCTTGCGCTTTTACGCCGTCGCTCCACATCCTGCTGGTTCTGCGTGCATTATTCGGCATCGCCATGGGTGGTGAGTGGGGCGTCGGCGCTGCGATGGCCTTTGAAACGCTGCCAAAGGAAAATCGCGGCTTCTTCTCGGGTCTTTTACAGGAAGGCTACGCCGTCGGCTATCTGGTGGCTGCAGCGGTCTTTGGATTGGTGTTCCAAACTGTGGGATGGCGCGGCATGTTCATTGTTGGTGCAATGCCGGCGCTGGTCGCAGGCTACATCGCTTTCAAAGTTGAAGAGTCCCCTGCGTGGCAGCAGGGCAGAGCGGCGCGCGGCACCGGAATGTCCTTTTCCGGATTATGGCAGGGCATACGCAGCTATCTGCCACTATTCCTGTTCCTTGTTCTGCTCATGTCCGGGTTTAACGCCTTCAGCCACGGCAGCCAGGATAATCACCCGCTCTTCCTGCAGAGCGATCATCACTTCGATGCGCATACCGTGGGAGCGATCGGTATCGTGCTCGCGCTGGGGGCGATCATGGGCGGCATCGTCTTTGGCATGCTGTCGGAGCGATGGGGAAGAAAGCGCGCGATTATCACCGCGGCTTTGCTCGCCATTCCCGTCACGCCGCTGGCCATGCTCGCACATGGGCGCCTTGCTCTCGCATGTGGAGCGTTCCTGCTGCAATTCATGGTGCAGGGTGCCTGGGGCGTTGTACCGGTCTATCTCAGCGAGATCTCACCCGGGCCCGTCCGTGCCACCTTTCCCGGCGTGGTCTACCAGTTGGGAAATCTCATCGCGTCGAAGGTTACAAATATCCAGGCCCGCATGGCGGAGCATACCGGCAGCTACGGGCCCGTTCTGGCAGCGACCACCATCGCCGTTGCGCTCTTCATCGCGGTCGTGATGTCGTTTGCTCGTGAATCCCGCGGCGCGGAGATCACGACCTAACCTATAACGGCGGGCGACCGCAGAACGCGGTTACACTTGCCGCCATGCGCCACTTCGCTTTTTTGCTCCTGTTTGCTTCTGTTCCTGGCCTGCTGGGTGCGCAAACATCCGTCAGTAAGACGCTCAACGTCTATCCCGGCCCCGTCCCTGGAGCGCTCGGTCACGCCGATGCGGATCGTCCGACGATCGATGTCTATCTGCCCGCCGCGAATCCAATGCACACCGCCGTCCTGGTCATTCCCGGTGGCGGTTACAGCAACGTGGTCGCGGACCGCGAAGGCGCCGCACCGGCGGAGTGGCTTGCACAGCGAGGGGTCGCCGCGTTTGTCCTGCACTATCGCGTTGCGCCCTACCGTTATCCGGCGCCGATTGCGGATGCCGAGCGTGCCATGCGGCTCGTGCGCAGCCAAGCTGACAACTTCGGCTTTTCGCCAGACCGTTTGGGTACATGGGGCTTCTCAGCCGGTGGCCACATCGCCAGCATTCTTGCCACGTTCTTCGACAACGGCGTACCGGCAAGCGCCGATCCGGTTGAGCATGCAAGCGATCGGCCCGACTTCGTCATCTTGGCGTATCCCGTCATCAGCATGAAGCCCGACTTCGGGCATGCCGATTCGCGGCAGCATCTGATTGGTCCGATGCCGGATCCGGAGCAGGTGGCTCTGCTGTCGGCCGAAGATCACGTAACGCCGACCAGTCCTCCGGCCTTCATCTTCACCACCAACGACGATGACGTCGTTCCGTCGCAGAACAGCATGCTTTACGTGGCTGCGTGCCAGCGCTCGGGGGTACCGGTGGAGTTTCATATGTTCGAACACGGTCACCACGGGGTGGATCTTGCAGAGCATCTGCCGCCTTTGCACCTGTGGACCCTACTGCTGGAAAGCTGGATGCGGGAGAACCAGTGGATGGCGCCGGCGACGCATTGAAAACTAAACCGACGAGGGGCCGGCTAGTCCGCGCACCAGCCGCGAGGACAGCGCCATCACACAGCACAGCACTAAAACGCAGAGCAGAATCGACGTGAGCCCGGCGTGCTTTCCCACGAATCCCAGCCCGGGCGGACCAGCCAGCAGACCGGCATAACCAATGCCGACGGTGGTTGCGATGCCCGCGCCGGCCGGGACGTCCCGCACGCGACCCGCAGTGCGATAGATCACCGGTGAGCCGTTGGCCAAGCCCGCACCTACCAGTGCGAAACCAAACAGCCACCAGAACTCACTCGTCATGTGCTGCCAGCCACTTCCGACCACGATTCCTAACCCAGCTGCGGCCAGCAACCCTCCTACGAGGAGGGTCCGCTCTTCACCGAATCGCGCCACCACCGAGTCACCCGACAGACGGCCCGTCACCATCAGCGCTGCGAAGGCAGCGTATCCATACCCGGAAACGCCGTGTCCCGCGCCGCGAATCACGCGCAGGTAAAGTCCGCTCCAATCGGCGATCGATCCTTCGCAAACCATGGATACGAAGGCCACCAACCCGAGGAGCAAAAGACGCCCATGTGGTCGCAGCGCATGGGGCTGCTCGTGCAAACCTTCCTCGCGACGGGTAAATAGATACGGCGTTGCCGCAATGACCAGCAGGATTACGAACGCTGAGAAGCTGAGCACGATGGCTCGCGCTGGCACGTGCCATGACAGCATGAAACTAGTGATGGCGGCGCCGGTGAAGCACCCGATGCTCCACATGCCATGTAGCCGTGAAATGGTGCGCTCGCCCAGTTGCTCTTCCACGGCGATGCCTTGCGCATTCATTGAGACGTCCATGCTGGCGCCCGCGATACCGAAGCACAATAACGACAGCGTCATAAGCAGAGCAGTGGGGGACAACACCACGGCGCTCAGCATCACAGGGAAGGCGATGCCCGACACTCGGGTTACCGCACCGCTTCCGAGCCGGGCAGTGAGCCGGCCAGCAAGCGGCATCGCCAGCACCGCACCCAGACCGCTGGCCAGTAGGGCCCAGCCAAGCGCGCCCGGATCCAGATGCAGGTCGCGCGCCCGGTCAGGCACGTGGGGTACCCACGCGCCCATCACGACGCCGTTGGCCAGAAAGTACGCTGCCACGGCGCGTTGCGCAGTCTTTGCACGCAGCAGCGCGGGTAGTGTCGAGCTCGACATTCTTCCCTAAGATTACGGGACTTCTGTGAGCAGCGTTCGAGGGCCTCGCGATAAGGTGAGTAGAGGAGCCATGTTCATGCCGGAATCGCAACTGCATCTCTCCGCGCCCGCCGCTCGCGTGCTGGGTTCGCTGCTGGAGAAGGAGACCACCACTCCGGAGTACTATCCGCTGTCACTGCTGGCCTTAACGAATGCGTGCAACCAGCGCACCAGCCGCTATCCGCTCATGGAGCTGGGTGAAGACGAAGTCCGTATGGCGCTGCATGAGCTAGAAGACAAGGGACTCGCGGCACCGGTTCGTGGAACGGACAGCCGCGTTGCGAAATACGCCCACCACATTGGTGAAATATTCAACCTGCGCCGCGGCGAACTTGCCATTCTGTGCGTTCTACTGCTCCGTGGAGCGCAGACTCCAGGCGAATTGCGCAGCCGCGGCGAACGGATGCACAACTTCACCGGGATGGATGAGGTGGAAAGCACCCTGCAGCAGCTTGGTCAGCGCGAGCCGCCCCTCGCCCGCGCTTTGCCGCGTGAACCCGGCTCCCGCGAGCTGCGCTACGTCCATCTGCTCTCGCCCGTGCCCGAGCCCGTCTCCGGAACGACCACTGAGCATTCGCATCGCCGCAACTCATCCCCAGATTCGACGCACGACGGAGCTACGGAGCGAATCGCAACCCTCGAAAGCGAAGTGAGGCAACTCCGGGAACGCATCGCATCGCTCGAAGAGAAGCTGGCACAGCTCATCGGCTGAGTGGCCACCCGACCGAATATCCTAGGTCCATGACATGGCTTGTGTGGGCGCTTCTTTCGGCATTGTTCGCGGCGGCAACGGCGATTCTGGCCAAAATTGGCGTCGCCGGCATCGACTCAAACCTCGCCACCGCAATCCGCACCACGGTGGTGCTCGTCTTCACCTGGGCCATCGCAATCGCACTTGGCAAGCATAACGACATTGCGGCGATCTCGAGCCGCTCCTGGCTTTTTCTCGCGCTTTCCGGTATTGCGACTGGGCTCTCATGGCTGTGCTACTTCCGTGCGCTGCAGCTGGGTCCCGCTTCGGCGGTCGCGCCTATCGACAAGCTCAGCGTGGTGCTGGTCATCCTGTTTGCATGGATATTTTTGGGAGAAGGACTCACCGTGCACAAGGTAGTGGGCGGCCTGCTGATTGCCGGCGGAGCAGCCACCCTGGTTTTCGGCTGAGAATCGGAGCCGGCCAGTTAAACGAGCGCCGGCCGGTCGAATTCGCGGTTCATCTTCGCACAGAATCAACGCACCAGGAAATCGGCGCGGCAGCCATGATCCACCCAGATGCCTCGCTGATCGAATCCCCAGCTATAGCCTTGCTCGCAATGCGCTTCACTGCGTCGATTGGTTATCTGCACACCGCGCCGTGTGTCCGCAGCGCAATAGTGCCGGTTGCCATCATCGGAGGAACAGGTGATGGTCTGGCCGCCTCCACCGCCGTTATTCCAGCCCGTGTTGACCGCGAAATCTGCGCGGCAACCATGATCGACCCAGATGCTGTTGCGGTCGTAACCCCAACTGTAGCCCTGGGTGCAGGCTGATCCACTGCGCTGGTTGGTCATTTGCACACCGCCACGTGTATCGACAGGACAGGTATGCCGGTTGCCGTCATCCGAAGAACAGGTGATGGTCTGGCCGCCGCCACCGCCCCCGTTGTTCCAACCGGTGTTGACGGTGAAGTCCGCGCGGCATCCGTGATCCACCCAGATGCCGTTGCGGTCATATCCCCAGCTGTAGCCCTGCGTGCAGGCTGCTCCGCTGCGCTGGTTGGTCATCTGCACACCGCCGCGTGTGTCCCCGGGGCAGTTATGCCGCCCGCCCTCATCTGAAGAGCAGGTGATGGTCTGGCTGCCGCCGCCGCCCCCGTTGTTCCAACCGGTGTTGACGGTGAAGTCCGCGCGGC
>DASZGZ010000042.1:0-16214 GCA_035938355.1 Acidobacteriaceae bacterium | reverse complement strand
TCCCGCCAATTCTCCTCCACAATCACGTGCAACTCCAGGAAGACACGCGTGCCCAGCAGCGATTCAATCTCCTTGCGCGCCGAAGCTCCAATCGCCTTCAGTTTTGATCCGCCTTTGCCGATCAAAATTGCCTTCTGTCCGGCGCGTTCGCAGTAGATGGCCGCCGCAATACTGGTGACGGGTAGCTTGCCGTCCTTACGCGGCTTTGCGTTTGCAGGCGGCTCCTCGTAGCGCTCGATCACGACCGCCGATGCATATGGCACCTCTTCGCCGGTCTCCATCAGAATGCGCTCGCGGATCAGCTCCGCGACGAGGAAGCGCTCCGGCTGATCCGTATATTGTTCCGACCGATAGTAGCGTTTCCCCTGCGGCAGGTGCTTGACAAGGTCCGTGATCAGTCGGTCGAGACCGTCTCGTTTGCGCGCCGAGATGGGGATCACCGCGGCGAAGTTGTGGAGCGCGCTCAACTTTGTAATCAGCGGGAGCAGCTTCTCTCGTTCGACGAGATCAATCTTGTTGATCACGAGAAAGACCGGGCAATCGAGTTTGCTGATCAGCTGCAGCGCAAACATGTCCTCGCTCGATGCACGATCGCGTTTGGATTTGTCGGTGGCCGCATCTTCCGGCAGCCGCAGCTCGCGCGTCGCATCCAGCATCAGCAGCACAATGTCGCGCTGCTCCAGCGCATCGTGAACTTCCTGCATCATGCGGCGATCGAGTTGCGTGCTGGGCTTGTGCACCCCGGGTGTATCGACAAAGACGATCTGCGCCGCGGGATGCTTCCCCTTGCGGGCGGCCACTTCCACCACTCCTTGAATGCGCGTCCGCGTGGTCTGCGGTTTTGCGGTCACAATGGCGACCTTCTCGCCGGTGAGCGCATTCAGCAGCGTGCTCTTGCCCGCATTCGGCCGGCCGATGATGGAAACAAATCCCGATCGCACTGACAATGTCCTCTTGAGTAAAGCTACACCGCGTGCGCCTGGGCGGCTGCATATCCGGCTGTCTATGCCTTGTTTTAAGCGGCTGGGCTTTCCACTGCGGAGACGCGCAGTCGCTCGACCCGCCGGTCAGTAGATGCCAATACTTCCAGCCGCGTCTTGCCTGCCAGCACCACCTCGCCCGGCATCGGAATACGCCCGGCCACCTCGCTCACCAGGCCGGCTACGGTGGTGGCGGCAAAGTGCCCGTCCCTCAGGTCTTCATCACCCGTCAGGGCTTCGAGCGCATCAACGTCCAGAGTGCCGGGCACGATCCATACACCCTCACTCTCCTGCTTCGGCGCGTCCGCTTCGCTGTCCTCTTCATGCTCATCGCTAATGGCACCGACAATCTCCTCGAGCAGGTCCTCGATCGTCACCAGCCCGGCGACACCGCCATATTCGTCAATCACGATGCGCATGTGCTGCTTCTCGCGTTGCATCTCGCGCAGCAGCTCATTCACGCGCTTGGTCTCCGGCACAAACGCCGCCGGCCGCTGCAAGCTGGAAACAGTGCGCGTCGCAGCTTCGTTGTCCGGAATCTGCAACAGATCATGGGAGAAGACGATGCCTGTCACGGTATCCAGTGTGCCCTCGAAGACAGGCACGCGCGACAATGGCCGCGCTTCCAGCATCTCGAGGAAGTCGGCCAGCGTCGTTTCGGCGGCAACAGCGAAGACCGACGGGCGCGGCGTCATCACTTCGCGAACGATTTTGTCGCCAAACTCCACAGCTGACCGGACCAGATCGCGGTCGCTCTCCTCGAGGATGCCTTCCTCCTCACCCGCTTCGATCAGCGCATCGACCGCGTCTCCACCATCTTCCTTGCTCTCGTCCTGGGGCGGCTGCGCCAGGGATACGATGGAGAGTAGAAACTCCAGCGTGAGCTCCACCGGCAGCACTGCGAAGAAGCAGATCCGGAGCAGCCATCGCCACCTCAGTACCCACTCGCCGCGCGTCCGCGTGAAGAATGCATAGGGCAACATGCGGCTGAAGATGACGACAACCAGCACGATCCCAAGCGCGGCCTGCAGCACCCCGAGCGGGGTCGGGGGGCCAACCTCACCTTCGCGGCCGAACAACATCGCGCCGATGATGAGCACGATGGCGGCGAGCGTGAGCTCCGCCAATACAGCGGCGCAGAGTGCAAGCCGGTCGCGGGAAAAGCCGAGCGTCGGCTCGATCTGCTGCTCCCACACCTCCATGTTGTCTTCAAACTCGCGCGAAAGAAACTTACCCAGTTCGGAGTAGATGCGATCCACGTAGCAGGCCAGCGTGTGGATGACCAGCAGGACGACGACGGCCGCTGCATAGAGCCAGATCATGCGCGGACCGCCTCTCGCGAAGCTCTTCCCGGCGTCCGGCGCCGCTGTGCCCGATCTTGCTGCGCCCGGTCCCGATGCGCCCGTTCAGTCAGAGCTGCCGTCAATCCAAGCTCGCGCCGCAGCCGTACCTCCTTGCGGTGCATCGTCCCATTGTCGGTTTCGTGGTCATAACCGGCCAGGTGCAGGAGCCCGTGCAGCAGCAGTACCTTTGTCTCCATCTCCAACGTGTGCTGGTGCTCCTTTGCTTGCCGGAATGCCGTCTCCAGAGAGATCGCCAGATCGCCGGCCACGCCTTCCATACCCTCGGCAGCGGGAAAGGACAGCACATCTGTTGCCTTGTCCTTTCGGCGGAAGTTCCGGTTGAGCGTTCGGATCGCTTCGTCTCCCGTGAGCAGCACACTCACGTCGCCGGCCAGTCCGGTCGCGTCGATTGCCTGGCGCAGAAAGCGTGCAAGCTCGCGGCGGCGCAGACGCGCGGCACGAGGCAGTTTCAGCTCCACAGCAGGTTCGTACACGATCATCGTTCGATCACTTCTGTTTCCAGCTCACACCTGCAACAAACCGAAAATGACAAACCGAAAATGAAAGAGGAGGGCCGCGGCCCTCCTCGTCCCTTGCCTCGATTGTACCGGGCCTCGATTTTCTACTGAGGCTTCGGCGACGATGCCCCCCGTTCGCCTTCCGGCATGCCCAGCGGCAGTTCCGTCTGCTGGCGTCCAAAGCTGTCGTACGCGCGGATGATCCGCTGCACCAGGTGGTGACGCACCACGTCCCCATCCTCAAAGTGGATGAAGCGGATGCCGTCTACACCCTTCAGGATCTCCATCGCTTCCAGCAATCCAGAGCGCCGTGGATTGGGCAGATCGATCTGTGTCACATCCCCCGTGATGATGGCCTTGGCGTTATTGCCGAGTCGCGTCAGGAACATCTTCATCTGCTCGCTGGTGGTGTTCTGCGCTTCGTCCATGATGATGAAGGCGTCGTTGAGCGTGCGGCCACGCATGAAGGCTAGCGGCGCCACCTCGATCACGTTGCGCTCGATCATCTTGTCCACGCGCTCCTGGTCTAGCAAGTCGTAGAGCGCGTCGTAGAGGGGCCGCAGATATGGATCGATCTTTTCCTGCAAAGTGCCGGGAAGAAAGCCCAGCCGCTCGCCCGCCTCAACCGCAGGTCGCACCAGGATGATGCGGCTGACCCGCTTCGCCATCAACGCAGACGCAGCCATCGCCACAGCGAGGTAGGTCTTGCCGGTGCCAGCCGGCCCGATGCCGAATACCATGTCAGCCTGTTCGATAGCTTCGACATAGCGCTTCTGGTTCACGGAGCGTGGCTGCACCATGCGCTTGATGCCACCGGTCGTCCGCTGTTTGCCGCTGTCTACCAGTCCCTTGAGCGTGACGCTGGGGTCAGCCGTCACCAGCTTCAGGATGGCATTCAGCTCGCCGTTCTGGAGCGTCACTCCCGACCTTCGGAGCTGTTCGTAGTCGTTGAAGATCCGCTCTACACGCGCCACGCTCTCTTCCGATCCTGAGACATGAACAGCATCGGAGCGAAGGTCGATACGCGTGTGCAGCTTGTCTTCGAGCAATCGCAGATTTTCGTCGCGGGTCCCGAACAGGGGCTCAATGTTGGGCGTGATTTCCAGGGCTTTGTTGATCAAGCGGACGGACGACCTCCTGCGGCGCCATAGGTTGCGGAAACCCGGAGCTGCGGCTGCATGGTTGGATTGGAATCAGTGGCGGGAGCGGGTGCTTGCGCCCAGCGACCCGGCACAGGCAGTTTCCTGCCCTTTGCGTGCCTGCCGGCTTGGACCATCCCTCGGATGCGCACAGACTAGCCCCTCCTTGGCAGGGCGTCAACGGCCAATTGATGAATAACCGTTACGCTTTCCTCACCTGTCATTTACGGTGCCCGAACCGTATCCGGGGAGCAGCAAATGATGGCCGCCGCCCTCCCATTGACCGTCTGCCGATGGCGCGGTAAACTTGTATTTTGCAGAGGATGCGGCGTGAGTGCCACCGTCTGCATCGCTCCGCAGACCACAAGACATCTTTGTAAGGAAGCTCATGGCAAACCATGTTTCATCGCTGAAGCGCGCCCGTCAGACGGAACGCAAGACCGCGGTCAACCGCGCCAACAAAAGCCGCGTCCGCGGCAGCCTACGCCTGCTTCGTGAGGCGTTGCAGAAGGGCGACTCCAAAGCCATCGGCGAGCAGTACCGTTCTACCGTCTCCGCGCTGGACAAGAGCGTGCAGAAGGGAACCCTGCATAAGAACACCGCATCCCGCTACAAGAGCCGCCTCAGCGCCCGCGTTAAGGCTGCCTCCGCAAAGAAGGCTTAAGCTCCCGTTCCACCCAATCGGAGAGGCCGGCATCGTTTCGGCCTTTTCTATTTTGCGGCCCGCTCGGTGGCCGGCGCCGGCGCGGGGAGGTCGTAGACCTCGATCGCCCCGTGATTCAGCACTGCCAGGCGGTTCCCGTCCGCAGACAGTGCGAAATTGCCGCCCGCACTGACAATCGGCTTCACCAGCAGTGCCAGCCGCAGGCTCCCGGTTCGGCTGTCAAGCACGCTCAACACCTGGTTCTGTACCTCGTCGTCATCGATCGGTTCACGCGTCGACACAGGATGGTTGACTGCCAGCCAGGAGATGGCGACCGATCCTCCATCCTGCGCCACGCGGAACGACGGCCAGGTGAAGTTGGACTGCCACCGCCCATCCCACAGCTTCTGGCTGTTCAGCGAGTAGGCGGCAACGAACCGGTCATTGTGGCCACGCGGACAGCTCAGGACCAGCACGCTCTTTGCGTTGAGTACCTTCTCCGACGGCTCACAGGTCGAATCTGTCTGTGCCACGATCTCCCCTTCAGGCTTTCCGGATTTGTCATAGGGATGAAACCGCACATTCCAGATATTCTCCTTTACCTGCTCCTGGGTAAAGTAGCCGTCGATGTTGGCCGGAACATCTCCGGCCGCGTCCGCATGCCCGTTCAATACCACCTTCGGCTGATCCAACCGCACCATGCGAATCTGTACCGCCTCCGCCGGCGGGCTGGCGCCAATCATCGCAGCATGCTTCGCCAGCGCCGCATGCTCCTCTGGCGTATGTTTTTCGAGCTCGCTTTCCATCACCAGCAGCCGTCCATCGGGCGAGATCTCGATTTGCTGCAGTGCCGTCGGTGACTCGTATAACGGCTTCAAATGCAGCTCGATGTCCGCCTGATAGAGGGACGACCCGATGCGCAGCAATGTCTTGTTGTCTGCCATCCGCCAAAGGTAGCGCGCGCGGTCATGCAGCAGCCATTCGTCCTGGGCGATCACCTTCCCGCTTGGCAGTTCCAATACGTCCGCTTCGATGACCTGGTCCAGGCCGACCGAACCTTCCTCGCGTAAGAGCAGCCTCGGTTTACGGAAGGTCAGCAACAGATGTGTGGAATCGAGAAAGTCCAGCGAACTGGAGCTATACCGGGCCAACAGGTACAGCTTGCCCGGCGGCCGGTAGCCGAGCGGCTCCACCGGTATGCGCGCTATCGGCTGTGGACCGCTATCGTGGTCACGCGCATGGGCCGCTCCCGCTGCCAGACACAGAAATAGAGCGACGAGGCAAGCTTGTCGACAGCGGGCCGCGAACTGCGCACGGCATTGCACGCCACCATTTTCCTACAAACGCGGCGTTTTCGTGTAGGTCGAAACGAAGTTGACTTTGTACGCACTACGCCGTCTGATAGCGTTTCGGCTAACGCTTTTTGCAAAACGGAGTCCTTTCTGGCAATGCACCCTCTCCCTGCTGTGATTGCTGTTGCCGCCTGCCTTGTCGCCCCCACCGCTCTTCGCGCCCAGACCACGGTTAGCGAGCAGACCCGCATCCAGTTGCACGGATTGGATCCCTCCCTGCGTGATACTTCGATCGACCCGTGCGTCAACTTCTTCCAGTACGCCTGCGGAACATGGCTGAAGCACAACCCCATCCCGCCGGACCGCTCCTCCTACGGCATCGACGTTCAGCTCACGGACAACAACAACCTTGTGCTGAAGTCAGTTCTTGAGAGCGCGAGCGACCCGCACGCGCAACGAGACTCCGACACGCAGAAGATCGGCGACTACTATGCGACCTGCATGGACATGCAAGCGATCGAGAAGGCTGGACTCAGCGGACTTCAACCGATGCTGGACCGCATCGATGCGCTTCAGAGCACGAAAGACCTGGCGCCGCTCCTCGCCAGCCTGCAGCAGAATGGCGTGCAGGCCCTCTTTCGCCTCGGCAGCGAAGAAGATTACAAAGACGCGCGCCGCATGATTGCTACGGTCGCGCAGCCGCGTCTCGGCCTGCCGGAAAAGGGCTACTACCTGCGAAACGACGCCAAGTCGGTCGCCCTGCGCAAGCAGTATGTGGACCACGTCGCTCACACGCTGACGCTCGCCGGAGAGCCCGCGGAGCAGGCGACAGCAGATGCAGATCGCGTGCTGGCCATCGAAACCAAACTCGCCACTGCATCCCTCAGCCAGGAGGAGCTGCGTGATCCGGCCAGGCTCTACCATCCGACCGAACTTGTCAGCTTTCGCACTCAGCTCGGTGCCTTTGATTTGGATACTTACCTCCGCACTCTCGGCACACCGGCGTTTACCACGCTCAACGTCTCGACGCCCGCCTACTTCGACGCGTTGAACAAAGTCCTGCCGCAGACAGACGCCGCATCGTTGAAGGCCCTGCTGCGCTGGAACCTCCTGCACAGCACGCCGGGCACGGCGCTGCCAGCGGCTCTCGACAGCGAGCAGTTCGCCTTCTACGGAAAGACGCTGCGCGGCCAGCCGGAACAGCAGGTGCGCTGGAAGCGATGCGTAGCGGCCGTGGACGGTTCGCTGGGCGAAGCGCTGGGCCGTGTCTATGTGGCCAAACAGTTCAGTTCCGAGGACAAGGCGCGTACCACTACCATCATGAGCGATATAGAGACAGCCATGGGCCGCGATATCCAGCAACTGGACTGGATGAGCGCGCCCACCAAGGCCAAAGCTGAAGACAAGCTCAACGCTGTCACCAACAAGATCGGATACCCGGACCGCTGGCGCGACTACTCCAGCCTCACCATCACGCGCGGCGACGCAGTGGGCAATGCTGTGCGCGCCGCGGCCTTCGAACGGAAGCGCACCCTCAACAAGATTGGCCGTCCCACCGACAGGCAGGAGTGGGAGATGAGTCCGCCAACCGTCAACGCCTATTACGATCCGCAGACCAACAGCGTGAACTTTCCTGCGGGCATCCTGCAGCCGCCTTACTACGATCCGCACATGGGCGATGCTGTGAACTATGGCCAGGCCGGCGGACTCGAAGGCCACGAGCTCACGCACGGCTTCGACGATGAAGGTCGCCAGTTCAATGGCGATGGGAATTTCAGCGAATGGTGGACACCCACCGACGAGCAAAAGTTCAAAGAACGCTCTGACTGCGTCGTGAAACAGTACGACGGCTTCATCGCGGTCGATGATCTGCATGTGAACGGCAAACTCACCCTCGGCGAAAACATCGCAGACATCGGCGGCGTGCGCCTCGGCTACCTAGCCTGGCAGCATCGTCTCGAGCAGCCAGGCGTCCAACCCGAGGCTGACCTGGATGGCATGACACCGGCACAGCAGTTCTTCGCCGCCTACGCGCAAAGCTGGTGTTCGAGCACGCGTCCCGAGACACTGCGGCTTCGCGTGGAAACCGATCCGCATTCACCGGAGGAGTATCGCGTCAACGGCGTCGTCGAAAACATGCCCGAGTTTCAACAGGCCTTTCATTGCAAGGCGGGCCAGCCCATGGTCAGCACAAATCGCTGCAGCATCTGGTAGTCATTCTTGGCCCGGAGAGTCGCTCTCATGTCATCCCTGATCTCACGCACAGTTTATTGCTCGCTGGCCGGAACGGCGCTCATGCTTTCTACAGTGGCGATTCATGCGCAGACGCCGGCTCCTGTCCGGACTATTGCGGGCTTCGACAAGAGTGCCATGGATACCACCGCCGATCCATGCGTCGACTTTTACCAGTACGCCTGCGGCAACTACAGCAAATTGCATCCAATTCCCGCAGACCTGCCCTCGTACGACCAGTTCAGCAATATCTACGAGTTCAACCTGCAGGCGCTTCACGGCATTCTGGAGAAGGCTTCGGCGGCGCATGCCGCGCCGGGCAGCGATGAGCAGAAGATCGGCGACTACTACGCAAGCTGCATGGACACAGCCGGCATTGAGAAGGCCGGCATCGCGGCAATACAACCGGAACTGGATCGCATCGCCGCTATTCAATCCCGCGACGAACTAGCTCCGGAGATCGCGCACCTGCAGCGCATCAGTGTGGGCGCCTTCTTCGGTCTCGGCGCGCAACAGGATCTGAAAGACGCCACGCGAGAAATCGCGGCAGTAGACCAGGGCGGCATCGGACTGCCGGAGAAAGACTACTACCTTCGCACCGGCGCCAAGGACGACGAGTTGCGCGGTCAGTATGTGCAGCACATTGCGAATGTGCTGAAGCTGCTGGGAACTTCGCCCGACGCGGCCGGCAAGAACGCTGCCGACATCATGGCCTTCGAAACAGCGCTCGCCAAGGTATCCCTCGGCAATGTAGAGCGGCGCGACCCCGAGAAGATCTACCACATGGAACCGGTCACCAAATTTGCGTCGGATACGCCGAACCTGCACATGGTCGACTTCCTGAAAGAAGCAGGCGCACCGCCGGTCACCGAGCTCAACGTGGCGTCACCGGAGTTCTTTACCGGCCTCAATCAGCTTGTCGCCTCCACCAGCCTGGACACCATGAAGAACTACATGCGCGTCTTCCTGGTGGACAGCTTCTCCAGCCGTCTGCCTAAGGCCTTCGACGAGGAGCACTTCGATTTCTATGGGCGCAAGCTCGAAGGCATCCCCGAACAGCAGGCCCGCTGGAAGCGCTGCGTCGATGCCACCGACTCTGGACTGGGCGAAGTCCTCGGCAAGGTATACGTTGCGCAATACTTCGGAGGCGACAGCAAAGCGAAGACGGCCGAGGAAGTAAAGCAGATCGAAGCGGCCATGAATCGTGATCTCGATCAACTGGAGTGGATGGGACCGGAGACGAAAGCCAAGGCGCACGAAAAGCTCGCCGCCATCGTGGACAAGATTGGGTATCCGAACAAATGGCGTGACTACTCCGCACTCACCATCAAGCCCGGCGACAGCATCGGCAATTCACTGCGCGCGCGCGAATTCGAGAGCGACTATCAGCTTCACAAAATCGGCCGCCCTGTCGACAAGGGCGAGTGGGATATGACTCCGCCCACGGTCAACGCCGATTACAACCCATCGATGAACACCATCAACTTCCCCGCCGGCATCCTACAGCCCGCCTTCTACGACAGGTCCGCATCCGATGCGACTAACTTCGGACATATCGGCTCGATCGTCGGTCATGAATTGACGCATGGCTTCGACGACGAGGGACGGAAGTTCGACGCGCAGGGCAATCTCAAAGACTGGTGGACGGCCGATGATGCAAAGCGATTCGTCGAGCGTACCGATTGCCTGGTGAACGAATACGGCGGATTCGTGGCCGTCGATGACCTGCATGTGAACGGCAAGCTCACGCTGGGAGAAAACACGGCGGACAACGGCGGCCTGCGGCTGGCCTGGATGGCACTGTTGGCTGACGCCGCGAGTTCGCACACTCCGCTCGACCAGAAGACAGCGAGCGGCTACACGCCCAAACAGGAGCTCTTCCTTGGCTGGGGACAGAACTGGTGCTCTTCCGAGCGCCCTGAGTACGTGCGGCTTGCGGTCCAGGCGGACGTGCACTCGCCGGATCGGATTCGCGCCAACGGTGTCGTCGTCAACATGCCGGAGTTCGGCGAGGCCTTCGGCTGCAAAAAGGGTCAGCCGATGTCGCCGGCGCCGGAGAACATGTGCCGCGTCTGGTAAGGTACACTCGTCCGTTTGAACACGATATTTGAAAACGATCGCCTCACCGCCTTTCGCGCTGTCGCCGCGGAGCGCAGTTTTCGCCCTGTGGCGGAGCATCTCTATCTCACGTCGCCCGCGGTCGCCGGCGTGTCAATAAACCCACGTTATCGGGCATCACAATTTCGGCTTGGACTCCGTTACGTTTCCTCTGGACACTCGAGCGAGTGACTCCCGTCAGCGCCAAGCGCATCTTCTTCCTTTCGATCATCATCTCTGCCAGCGGCTTCGTTTCGCCGGCAGTCGCGCTCGCCGCCGGCATCGCCTTCGGCCTCCTGCTGCCCCATCCCTTCGCAATGGAGAGCCGCGATCTCTCCCGGCTGCTGCTCCAGGCTTCCGTGATTGCGCTCGGCTTCGGTATGAACCTGCACCAGGTGGTGCACGCCGGGGCATCGGGCTTCGTCGACACCGCCGTCAGCATCGTCTCCGCCATCCTGCTCGGCACGCTGCTCGGGCGCGTGCTCAGCGTGCATCCCAAAGCCGCTTTCCTCATCACTTGCGGCACGGCGATCTGCGGCGGCAGCGCCATCGCGGCTATTGCTCCCATTACAAGGGCCAGTGATGAAGACATGGCCGTCTCGCTCGGCACCGTCTTCACGCTGAATGCCATCGCACTCCTTGTATTTCCCATGATCGGCTTCGCGCTGCACCTCACGCAGCCGCTGTTCGGGTTGTGGGCGCTCTGGCTATTCATGACACCAGCTCGGTCGTTGGAGCCGCGGCGCATTATGGCCCGCAGGCGCTCACCGTCGGCACCACCGTGAAGCTCGCGCGTGCGCTATGGATCGTTCCCCTCGCGCTGGTGACGGCTGCCGTCTCAAAGAGCAGCACACGCATCCAGTGGCCCTGGTTCATCCTGTATTTCTGCCTTGCAGCAGTGGCCAACACCTATCTGCATGCGCTGGCGCCGCTGTTCAATGCCTTCGCGAAGCTCGGCCGCAGCGGTCTCACTGTCACTCTCTTCCTCATTGGCAGCGGGATATCGAAGGCCACTCTGCAGAAGGTGGGCGTTCGTCCCATGCTGCAAGGCGTCGTGTTGTGGATCATCATCGCGACACTCTCTCTCTGGGCCATTCGCTCCGGCCTGATCGGAATCTGAGCGCGACATCTTTCCTCAGGAGCGCGGGCAATGCTCACCGTAAAGTAGTTGCATGCCCACCACCATCCAGGAATCGCACGCCGCCGGATACTGGCTTGGTTACGGCGCGTGCGCTCTGGCCGGCAGCTTCTGGGGCACGGGCTTCTACTTCGGAAAGATCGTGCTCGCAGACATGGGCGTGGGCCACATGGTGTTCTACCGCTTTGCCTTTGCCTGCGTCGGATTGCTGCCGTTCGCGCTACGCCATCGCCCACGTCTCAATCGGCGGGAGTGGCGGCTTCTGCTCATCGCAGCGTTCTTTGGCATACCGGTGCAGTATCTTGTCCAGTTCTACGGACTCTCCCTCACCACGGTTTCGCACGCATCGCTCATGGTGGGCAGCATGCCGGTGTTGCTCGGTGCGGCCGCTACGCTATTCACAGGCGAGCGTCTGGATCGCGTCGGCTGGCTGGCGCTTGTCAGTTCGACCATCGGCGTTGTTCTCATCGTACTCAGCCGCCATCAGTCGGCCGGTGGCAAAGGCCCTTCGCTCGTCGGCGATCTGCTCGTACTCGCTGCTTTGCTGGTCTCGCTCTTCTGGATCCTGATGAACAAGCGGCTCATGGAGCGCCATCCGCCCGCCGTCATCACGGTCTATGGCGTCTATTCCGGCGCGCTCATGATGGCCGTCTGGGTGTTGTGGCAGGACGGGTTGCCGCCCGTTCACGGGGTACCGGTCGCAGCGTGGCTGGCTTCCGCTGCCAGCGGACTCTTCTGCACCGCCGGCGCAATTCTGCTTTGGAACTGGGGCATCCATCACGTGCCGGCGTCGCGCGCCGCGGTGTTTCTCAACATCGAGCCGATGCTCGGCTCCTTCCTCGGTGTCAAACTGCTTGGTGATCGTCTCGGTCCATCGGCATGGGTAGGTGGGGTCTTGATCGTCGCGGCGGCCATTACGCTGACCAGCCGGCCTCACGGCATCGACCCGTCCGGCGTGATTGAGTAGTCCTCATTATTCCTTTTATATTTAATAACTTACAAGACTAGATCCGAGGCAAAATCCACAGCTCGAGGTTACTACCGAAACGGGAAAGAGCTTGGTATTCTTGGCGAACAAAAGGCGAATACGAGGTGTTCCCATGATCTTCAATCCGTCCCCCGCCCTTCACAAAATCCGCCAACTCGTCCAGTTGTTTCGCAGGCATCCCGCCCCTTCCCGACCGTCCCGCTACGCGCCATGGCCCTGCCGAGATCTTTCCGGTCAGGATCTTTCCGGTCACGATCTGTCGCGTCAGGATTTGCCCGATCCTTCGCAGTTCATCGATACGTCGGTCAAGAAAACCAGCGCCATGTCCGATCTGTCCGGTTCACACACGCGGCGAAAGCGCGCGAGTTCTCCTGGCCGCATTGCACGGTAGTACGGCTTCGTTCATTTGGGGCGCCGGCGAGAGGTTCATCGCTCAACTTCTTCCCCGGCCCTCCACACGGCAGAGATCGCCTCGATGTTTACGAAAGTCCGTCCAGGCATCTTGGCCGAGCAAGATAACGCTCGCTTCGTGGCCCGGCTTCAAAGTGCCGATTTTCGTACTCGGCGCTCGGAGCCGGGCTCATTTTTTGTCCCCACAGTGATGTCTTGGAGGGGCATCCGTCTAGCACGCACCGGTATGCAACTCCATGCGCCCGGAGATCTCAGTTCGCCCGCACGCTGCGGAGCGTTCATGGTTGTGAATCCCTACCTCTGCCAGCGCAAGCGCGCGATATCCGTGCGCCGCCGCAACGATTCGATCAGCGCGGGATCTTCGTGCTTATCCCCGCGTCCGCGCCATAGAAGCTCACATTGGATGACGATTCGCGCCTTCTCCCGGGAAACATCCACTGACCACGAGTGAACCTGCATGCCGCTCTGCTTCACCAGCCCGCGCAGCTCGTTCGATAGCTCCTCATCAGCGGTCACCAGGCAAAGGGAGCCTCTCTGCTCCTGCGACAAATGAGCCTCAACCACTCGGAGGACCCACAGCGTGCACAGCGTGAGCAGCAGCCCGATGCTGCCCAGCAGGATCTTTCCCGCCCCAAAACAGAGACCGAGCATCGTCACGGTCCACAGCGTTGCCGCCGTGGTTACACCGATCACCATCTCGCCCTTGCGCAGAATCACCCCCGCCCCGATGAATCCCATGCCGGAGAGAATGCCCAGCGGCAATCGCATCATGTCAAGCTGTACAAATGAGCTGCTGTTCTTTCCCGACGTTCCCAGCAGTCCATTGGCGAGGATCATCGAGAGCGACGCGGCCAGACACACCAGCACATTGGTCCGTATCCCCGCGGCTTTTCCCCGTTCGTCGCGGTCGGCACCAACCAGAATTCCTGCGAGCAAGGTGCACGCCAGTCGCAGCGTGAGATCGCTCCAGGTGAGGGTAATTGGCATTGAGCATCACCAGCCTTCAACCCGAAGATGTGACAGAGCCGAGTGGTGTTGCCTGCCGGCCAAATCAGCAACACGAGTCCGCCGGCCGCTACAACTCCATTGCGTACTGTGCGCTCAGGAATCCAATCGACGACGGTGCCTGCTCTTCGCTGGCCAGTGCCAGCACCAAACGCTCCAGCACCAGGCGCTTGTCAGGAGGAGACGAACGCAGCTCGAGATCCGCGCGGGCGATCAGTCGCAGAGCGCGCGTCAGCTCGCGCCGGCTCTTGTAGCGGCGTGCCTGGCGAATCAGATCTTCGGCGGCGAACGGCGGCATGCGGAACCCCTGCCACAACGCCTGCCAGATGGCGCGTGAGTCGCGCACGTTTTTCTCGAGGATCACCAGCATCTGGCGAAAGGTCCGCGCCAGCATATAAAGATGGCCGATGGCCGACTCTTCGCCGCCATCGGAGGCATTCAGCAGTCCCTGCAGCAGCGCGAGCGCACGCGGGCGGTCCTTCGCGGAGATCGCGTCCGTCAGTTCATAGAGCGAGCGTTGCTTCGCGCCAAGCACCATCGTCTCCACATCGCCCAGCGTGATGCGACGCCGTTCTCCCGTATACAGCACCAACTTCTCGAGCTCGCTTGCCATCATCATCAGCTCTGAGCCAAGCGCATCCGCCAGTTCGCGCGCGGCATCCGCCTCCAGCGTGCTTCCACGCCTTTCTGCCTCAGCGACCAGCCAGCGCATCGCGTCGCCCTCTTCGACGCGGACCAGCTCCACCATGCCGCACCAATCATCCAGCGTCTCGCGGATGCGCTCATAGCGGTCCTTGTCCTGCATCTCCATCCGACGCAGATCGGAAGGCAGATGCAGATGGTCGGCGACAAAAATCAATAACGCTTGCGGATTCGGCGAGCGGCCGTACGCATCGAGCGCGGCAAATTCGTCCTTCTTCGAGCCGCGGCCGTAGAGGGTTTTCAGATTACGCAGGAAGAGCACCTGAAACGGCGCCATCAGAGAAGGTGTCTGGGCGCGATCGAGTGCCTCGAAGATGCTGGTCTCGGCAAGGTCGATCTCTGCCAGCGCGAAGTCCCGCATCGACGGCTCGACCAGAACGTCCACCACCGTGCGGCGGCAGCGCTCATACAAATATGCCTCGTCGCCAAGCAGCACATAGCCAGACTTGAGCGGTCCGCCGTTGCGAGACACCTCGATCTCGGCCACGAAGCGGTCTGAGGATGCGAAGCTGCGCAGTCCGCTAGCCATTCGCAGTCTCTCGGTCCCGGAGTGGTCGCATAAGGCTCAGAAGGACTCCAGCATATCGCTCACCAGCGACTGGGCAAAGTCTCTGGAAAGGCGCGTCATGGCAGGGGAATCTTCCTGCACAAATGTGCCCAAGTCCGATGTCGCTTCGTACTGCTGATGAAAGGTGTACCCATCGTGCCGATAGAGCACGCGGCCGTCACGATCTGTCAGGGAGACACTCGCCGTCAGGGTGATCATGTAGCTCGAAGACTGCCCGGTAGTCACGCTGTAGGTATAGGGAACAATGCTTTCGCTGAGCACCGTGCCCTTCAACACCGCATCCGCATCGCCCGCATCTTCGCGCGGCAGCACACGGAACTTCGTGCGCGTGTTCAGCTCGTGCACCGTCGCCTGCGTCAGCGCAACCTCGGTATGCGAGAACTGCGTGCGGTTATCGAAGAACGGCACTGCGATGGTATGCACATCCGCGGGGATATGCGTTGCCGAGCCTAACGTGTGATAGCCGCAACCCGTGGCAAGCAATAAAACGGCTGACGCGGAGAGCAATCGAAAGGCGCGGGGCATCCTGCCGCCATTCTCGCAGAGTGACGACCGTGCAAAAACAGGCGTGCAAAGAAGATGGCCGCCGGTGAAGGCGGCCATCCGGTTGTTCTGGAGGAAACGCTATGCAGGCGAAGGACTGCCCTCCGGGAAGCCTGGCGCGCGCCCTGGCTCCGGCTTCAGCACCTTCACTTCCGGATCTCCGCTGGCCGAGCCGTTCGACGGCGGGTTGAGCGGCGGCAGCTCCTGTCCTTCGATCAGCATGCGGATCTCATTCGCGTCGATCGTCTCGCGCTCCAGCAGGGCTGTCGCCAGACGGTGCATGATGGGCGCGTTCTGGTCGAGGATGCTGTACGCCGACTGGTAGCCCGAGTCCACCAGGCTGCGTACCTCACTGTCGATCTGCCGTGCTGTCTCCTCCGAAAAATCGCGATGTTGCGCGATCTCGCGGCCGAGGAATATCTGCTCCTCCTTCTTGCCGAAGGTGAGCGGACCCAGCCGACTCATGCCGTACTCGCAGACCATCTTGCGCGCGAGCTCCGAGGCGCGCTCGATGTCGTTGCCTGCGCCAGTGGTCATCTGCTTGAGATAGATCTCCTCGGCGCAGCGGCCGCCCATCAGGATGGCAAGCTGCGTCTCGAGATAATCCTTCGTGAC
>DASZGZ010000041.1:0-3539 GCA_035938355.1 Acidobacteriaceae bacterium | reverse complement strand
AGTGAATTCGACCGGCTGACGCAATCCGTGAACGAGCTTTTCCGCAAGGGAGCGCTTGAGGGGGTGCAGCCGTCGCAGATGATCTTCGTAGAGGGCGTGGCCAACCTGGTGCAACGCGATGTCGATCAGGAGCGGCTGCGCGCGCTGCTGGGCGCGCTTGAAGCGAAGCAGCGGCTGATTGACCTGCTGAGCGCGTATGTGGATGCGCGGCAGCAGGCAGTGCGGGTCGTGGTGGGGCTGGAAGACGCGATCCCGGATATGGAGAATATGGTGCTGATCGGCACAGGAACGAAGCTGGGGGCGGAGAGCGTGGGGACGGTGGCAGTGCTGGCCCCGACACGCATTCGCTATAACGAGACGATCCAGGCCGTTTCCTATATCGCGCAGCTCTCGGAGCGCATCCTGCAGACGCCGCGAAGCTAGCAGGTTCGAAGACGGGCAATCCAGCGAAGCAGCGATAACCGGTGGGAGGAATCACCAAGCAGAGACGTATGGCTATGACTGAAAACGCGACGTATACAAACAACGAAACCCAGAACGCAGAAACAGAAAACACCGAAAAGCAGCAGGCGCAGAACTTGAACAACACCGGTGATGACATGAAAGTGGACGCGAACCAAGATGAAGTGACTGAGGGTACGCCATCTACAGCGGTGGCCGAGACCGTGACGGGGCTGCACGAGGAGTGTGATCGGCTGAGGGCGGAGCGCGATGGCCTGATGGATCGGCTGGCACGGCTGCAGGCCGAATTCGATAATGCAAGGAAGCGTGAGCAGCGGGAGCGGGCCGACTACCGGTCCTTTGCCATCGGCGACGCGGTGGAACAGTTCCTGCCGGTGCTCGACAACTTCAAGCTGGCACTGAATTCCAAGGGATCGGCGGAGCAACTGCGCACAGGCGTGGAGCTGATCGCGAAGCAGATGGACGAGGTGCTGCGGTCCCTCAACGTAACGCCGGTGGAGACGGTGGGGCACCCCTTCGACCCACGCTTCCATGAGGCGCTGGAAAGTGTGGAGCGTCCGGACGTGCCAGATCATCAGGTAATTGAAGAGACCCGCCGCGGCTATCGCATCAAGGACAGGCTGCTGCGGCCGGCGCTGGTAAAGATCGCGGTAAACCCGAACGTGTCGGAAGCGTAGAGGGGGCCGCTGCGACCGCAGCGCCCCAAGCGACATCTTTATAACGCGAAATTAGATCCACACTCCCCGGAGAGCTGGGCAGAAGACTGAGTACAGGAAAAATGGCAAACGTGGCACACGTCGATTATTACGAAGTCCTGAGCGTTTCTAGAGATTGCGGCGATCAGGAGTTGAAGACCGCATACCGCAAGCTCGCAATGCGCTATCACCCTGACCGCAACCCGGACAATCCGGATGCGGAGGAGCGCTTCAAGCAGGCAAGCGAGGCTTACCAGGTGCTGAGCGATCCGGACAAGCGGGCGGCCTACGACCGCTACGGCGTTGCCGGAGTGAATGGCGCGGGCGCAGGGGGCTTTCCGGGCGGCGTGGACCTGGGCGATATCTTCGGCGACTTCTTCGGAGAGATGTTCAACGTCGCTGGCGGACGAGGTGGCCGGGCTTCGCGCGCGCAGCGTGGCCGCGATATCCGCTATGACCTGACGATCGAGTTCGAAGAGGCGGTTTTCGGCAAGGAGACGACGATCTCGATCAAGCGCATGGACATCTGCGCGGAGTGCCGCGGCTCAGGCGCGGCGCACGGAAAGTCGGCCAGCACCTGCCAGCAGTGCGGCGGGCGCGGCCAGGTGCGCTTCCAGCAAGGATTCTTCTCCATTGCGCGTACCTGCCCGATCTGCAGCGGAACGGGACAGGTGGTGACCGAGCCCTGTCATACCTGCCATGGTGAAGCGCGCGTGGAGAGGGAGCACACCGTGCATGTGAAGATCCCGGCCGGTGTGGAAGACGGCACACGCATCCGCTACCAGGGCGAAGGCGACGCGGGCCGCTACGGCGGAAACGGCGGCGATCTGTACGTGGTGCTGGCGGTCAAGCCGCATGCCTATTTTGAGCGTGACGGACACGACCTGCACTTCGCCGTCATCATTTCCTTTCCGCAGGCGGCGCTGGGAGCGGAGATCGCAATCCAGACGCTGGAAGGCGAGACGGTGCTGAAGATTCCCGAGGGAACGCAGAGCGGCAAGGAGTTCCGGCTGCGCGGCAAGGGCGTGCCGTATCTGAACGAGCGTGGACGCGGCGACCTGATTGTGCAGGCCGTCGTAGAGACGCCGAAGAAGCTGACCAAGGCGCAGCGTGAGGTGATCCAGCAACTGGGCACCACGCTCGGGGTGCAGAACCGCGTGGCTTCGCGCGGTCTGCTGGACAAGATGAAAGACCTCTTCAGCTAGGATTTGCCATCCGGGCGGCGGCGCCTTTGGCGCGTGTTGTAAGGTTCGCTTCCTCTGGTCGCTCACGTTCGCAGTTGTGGGTGGAGCTGACGGTGTGGTGAGCTGACCGAATCCCACGTGCTAACAGAGGAGATGGGCACCCGCGTTGCGGATCTGCAACCCGTCAGGATGCCGCTTTCAGCGTCGCTGCGTTGACAACCGCCAGCGAGGCGATGACGGCGGTTTCCACGCGCAGAATTCGCGGCCCGAGACTGGCGCTGTGCCAGCCGGCGCCTGTGAATAGCGCGATTTCTGACGCGGTCCATCCACCTTCCGGTCCAACGGCCAGCATGATTCCATCCATTGCGTCGGCGCTCGTTTCGAGGATGCGTAACAGTGGCTGATCTTCTTCCGTTTCGGAAAGCAGGATGCGGAGCGGACGGGTCACATCCCCAACCGCGGACCGTTTTGGATCGTCCGCCGGTTCGCTCGCGGCAAGAACTGTGGCCAGGCGGGTGGGCTCGGCGATCTCCGGGAGATCGTTGCGGCGGGATTGCTTGGCGGCTTCAAGGCCGAGGCGGCGCCAGCGCTCGACGCGTTTGCCGGCTGCCTGGGCCAGATGTTTTTCCGTCCGCTCTGCCAGAACGGGCACGATGCGGCTCGAGCCAAGCTCGACCGCTTTCTCGATGGCCCACTCCATGCGGTCGAATTTGAAGATGCTGAGGAGCAGTGTGACGGGGAGCGCGGGTGCGGTTTTAAGCTCCTCGAGGAGCGTGAAGCGGACGCTGTCGCGGTCTATGGATGCGATGCGAGCGAGCCATGCGCGGCCGCCGGCGACAACGTCAAACTCCATGCCGGGCTGGGCGCGCAACACGCGACTGAGGTGCTGCGCCTGATCGCCGTGAAGTGCAGCAGAGGCTTCATCCCATGTATCGGCGATCCAGCGGCGGCGCGTCATGCACCACACTCTATCGTGTCCAGAGCTGCGAAAGGGGCACGCAAAAACACCTCGGGGGACGCTTGCCTGCGTCCCCCGAGTCTGTTGCCTTGTTTAGGTTGACTTGCTTACTTCTTCTTCGCTGCCTTCTTTGCCGCCTTCTTGGCCGGCTTCTTGGCTGCCTTCTTTGTTGCCATGGTGTCTATTCTCCCTTGTGCTGCAACGCAGATGTTGCAGTTACGGAATGTATAGAGTGGGCGT